>NZ_JBFTRB010000019.1:0-162273 GCF_056399305.1 Arthrobacter sp. 01N444 | reverse complement strand
AGGCACGGCACCGGGACGCTGCTGTTCACCGGCCCCGTCACCACAGGCACCATCCGCAAGCTCGCCTGCGACGCCGACATCATCCCGGTCGTCCTCGGCGGCGAGGGCCAGGTCCTGGACATCGGCCGCGCCTCCCGCATCTTCCCGCCCCACATCCGCAAGGCCATCACGGCCCGGGACCGGGGCTGCGCCTTCCCGCAATGCACCATCCCGGCCCCCTGGTGCGAGGCCCACCACATCACCTACTGGTCCCGCGGCGGAACCACCGGAACCGGCAACGGCACCCTGCTCTGCTCCCATCACCACCACGTGATCCACAAGGAACACTGGAGCATCCAGATGCGCACCGGCATCCCCTGGTTCATCCCGCCACCCCACCTCGACCCCGCCCAGACACCCCGCCGGAACACCTACTTCCGCCTGGAGTGACCCCGTGGCCGCCGCGTGACAGAAGCCCTGACGGCCGGGTGACCGCGTGGCTCGAACGGCAGCGGCCCGGACGGCCGGGTGGCCGGGTGACAGAAGCCCGGACGGAGGCGAGCCGTGCGCGTCGGACGTCAGCGGGCTGGCCGCCCCGGGCAGCGGCCCGGACGGCCGAGTGGCCGCGTGACAGAAGCTTGGACGGAGGCGAGCCATGCGGTTCGGACGGCGGCCGGGTGGCCGCGTGACAGAAGCTTGGACGGAGGCGAGCCATGCGGTTCGGACGGCGGCCGGGTGGCCGCGTGACAGAAGCTTGGACGGAGGCGAGCCATGCGGTTCGGACGGCAGCGGGCTGGCCGCCCCGTGAACAGCGGCCCGGACGGACGGCGGGCTGGCCGCCCCGTGAACAGAAGCCAGGACTGCCGGGCGGGCTGAGCGGCTCGCACGTCCAGGCCAAGGTCATGGCCGCGCGGGGGGCAACCCCGAGTCCTCAGTCCTGGGAGCCCCGGGAGCCCTCCGTCTTACGAGTTTTCCCGGGACGTGATACCAAAGCTCGGAGACTGCAGCTCGGTGAAGTTCCCGACGCTGGCACGCACGGTGCACTGGGGCGTGATCTGCAGGGCCGTCACGGTAAGCCCCGCGCTGTCCACCGCGAGCGCCCCGCCGCAGCCGTCGGAGAACCGTACTCCTTTCTCGCCGCCGCTCACGGCGGCGAGCATCTGCGAGGGCTTGCCCGACGCGGGACTGACGTAGAGCGGGTTCAGCTCGTCGGCGCCGCCGGCCCAGACAGGCACGAGGGTGATCTTTAGCGGGCTGGGCGTCACGACGCGCGCCGGAGTACGCACCTCCACGCCCTTCAGCCGCTGGACGGTATATGCGGTGCCCTTGACGGCAGGGTCCTGCGTCGCGGCCGTCGTCGCCTCGGACCCAGCCCGCAGCCATGCGTCGAGGGCCTGCTGGTCCGCCGGTGACACTGACACCTTGGCAGTGACCTGGGCTGCCCCTCCGGCCGGGACCTCCAACCCCGAGACCTTCCAGCCGCACTCGACGTCAAGGCCGGTGATCGAGGCCTGATTCCTGCTCACCGAAGCCCCGTCCCACGTGACCGTCGGGCACGCTTCCCCATCGGCCAGGCCCGGGATCACCTCAAGGAAATCACCGGACAACGGCGCCTTCTGCGCCGCGTACGCGACAGTCAAGCGGACCTGACCGGAGGACGGCTCATAGGAGGCCTCCCGCGAGATTGTCAGGCCGGTTGGCAGCGCCGCGTCCTGAAGTTGCTTGGACACCTGGCCTTCCGCGGTGGGCCGCATTTGCTGACCTGCAGGGGCGAGGACAACGAACCCCACGACCATCGCGACGACGAGCAGGGTGGCGGCGCCCGCAAGCAGTAACGCTTTGCGAGTGCGCCAGAACGGGGTGGCGACCTGTTCCTCGAGCCGGGCCTCCGCCCGGGGCCGCACTTCGCGACGCGGGATTGGCCGGGCGATGGTGGCGCTGTCGGCCTCCCCGAGCTCGGGAGCCTTCCCGGCGTGGTCATCTGGCGAGCCTGACGCGAAGGCCGCGAGGTCCTCGTCCGTGAAGGCGCCCCGGACGACGGTGGCCGAGCGTTCGACGGCGTCGAAGTCCTCCGGGGCCTCGGTACGCGTGATCGGGCTGCTGCCGGCAAGGCGGGGTGCGAGACGCCGGAGCGTCGCCGCGGCCTCACTCGCCGTCGGGCGTTGGGCGGGGTCTTTGGACAGCAGCGAGTCGAGTATGTTCCATACCGCGTCGTCCACGGGGATCCGTGGCGGGCGCGAGGAAACATGGCGGTACGCGACGCTGAAGTCCGTCCCCGGCCCGGCGAAAGGAGTGCGCCCGGCGAGGAGCTCGTAGAGCATGATGCCCGTTGAGTACACATCGCCCGGCGGGCCGGACCGGCCCTGGCTGATGAGCTCGGGAGGCATGTAGTGCGGGGTGCCGATGAGACCGGTCGTCTGGCGGATCTTCTCGCCCACGACGTCGGAGATGCCGAAGTCGGAGACCCGTACGTCGCCCGCGGCGCACTCGGGCCAGGGGCGGGCGAGGAGCACGTTGTCCGGCTTAATGTCGCGATGGGTCACGCCTCGTGAGTGCGCGAAAGCCAGTGCGTCGAACACTTCGGCGGCGACGTTGAACGCGTCCAGAGGACGCAGCGGTCCCGCCTCCTTGAGCGCGTCGCGCAGCGAGCCTCCCGCGACGTAGTCCATGACGATGGCCAACCGGGCGCCCTCCACCACCATGTCGCGCACCGTGACGATGTGCGGGTCCTGCAGGCCAAGCAGGACGGATCGCTCGCGGACGAACCGCTCTACGAGCGAGGGATCGTCGGCGTGCTCCGGGCGCAGGACTTTGGCGGCAAGCGTCCGGCCGTCGGCCGAGGTGACGGTCCAGACCTCGCCAACGGCGCCGGAGCCCACCCGTTCGCCGAAGCGGTAGGACGCTCCCAGAGCCTGACCCGTCTGTGCGAATTTCATACCGTACTCCCCAACGCTATCGATCTGATTCCTCAAGGCCCCCGGCCGTCCACTCGTTCGTCGTAGGCGCTCGTAGCCGGGCTCAGCCCTCGGCGCTCATCGACTGGATCAGTGCCAATTGCCCGCCGACGCCGATATATCCACGCCCCGCACTCAGCGCCACCGGCGCCCTGCGCGGGAGTGCGGTGCCCAGCAGTTCGCCGTCGTAATCTGCATCCGGTTGCAACAGCACGCCAAGGCGGGATTTGCGGAGCGTCTTGGTCCAGTGACTGTACAGCCCGCGGAGATCCGTGGCCCGTCCGGCCGCGATGACGCACAGCCCCGGCTGCCCGGATGTCACAGCCCCCGCGATGGATTGATCGGTGTCCTCGAAGCGCTCTGCGTCGTCAATGAGCAGGAACACTGGGCCGCGCTCGAGGCGCAGGGAGGCCAGCAGGGCCGGCACTTCATCCGTGCCGACGGCCACGCGATCCAGATCGGCGAGGGCCAGGGGCGAGCGGCGATCGCAGATGCCCCACACCTGAGCCGGCCCGCGTGAGGTGGTCGCGCCACGCAGGGCTGCGGCCAGGGCCAGCAGCAGCGTGGACTTTCCCGACCGGGCAGGCCCGGCGACAAGCGCGTGCTCGCCCTCGTAGATTTCCAGGAAAGCCGGCGAGAGGTCAGCCTCCTTTATTCCTACCGGGATGAGCCAGGGTTCGGCCTCCAGCCGGGGTTCCACCCCTAGCTCCAGCATGGTGACGTTGGAGGGCAGGCGCCGGATCGCCGGGGTCTTCGCGGGTGCGTGTGCCCAGCTTTGCCGCATGCGATCCACCGCAGCCTCGACCCCGATACCGGGCGTGGCCACATGCATCTGGAGCGAGGTGCGGGGATCCACGCAGCGCCCAGGAAGCGCAGCGGGGATTTCCTTGCCCCGGACGCCGAGCGAGGAGTAGTCGTAGTCGTCCGCCAGCCGGAAGAGCCACTTCTGCAGCGTCACCTCGTTCATGGCCGAGGGCACCGCCTTGGCGCGTGTGGTGGAGACCGCGAAGGACAGTCCCAGCGCCGGGCCGTCCGCGTACGCCCGATACAGCAGCGCCAGCAGCTGCTGCCCTTCGAAATCCTGGAACTCGTCCCGCAGCGAGGCCAGGCCGTCCAGCAGCACCACGGTGCGGCGGTGCCTGCCAGGCTCGGCGCGGCGGCTCTCGAGCTCCGAGTGCAGGTGCCGCAGGAAACGGGCCTGCTGCTCCTTGGCACCGGCCCCGGTTCCCACATACGCCACGGTGTGCGGCAGGCGTTCCAGGGCTTCGAGTTCACGGGAGCCCATGTCGAGGATCATCAGGTCCAGTTCGGCCGGATCGGCGTCCTTCGCCAGTGTCAGCGCGATCGAGGCCAGTGTGGTGCTCGTGCCGGAGCCGGCCACGCCCATGAGCATCAGGTTCCCCACGGACATGTCCCATCCCGCCGCGGACTGGCGCTGCAGCTCCGGCTCGTCGACGATTGCCACCTGGACCGTGGAGCCTCGGACGGCGCCCACCATCGGCAGCGGCCGGCGTGCGGGATCGGTGGAAGTGTCGGACGGCGCGGCGCGACGGCCGCCGTTCGGCTGAGGAAGGTAACCCTCCAGCTCCACACGCTCGCCCAGGGCCTCCGGCCAGACCTGCCGCGGCTCGGCGTACCCTGCCTCGGCGTTGGCTGCGACTACGGCGTCGATGAGCAGTTCGAGGTCGTTCTCGTCCACGGCCGCAGACCGTGGCGGCGCCGCCGCGGGCACGGGGACGCCGAACTGGCGGATCTCGCGCACGTCCACGGCAGGCCCGGCGCCGAGCTGCGCCCGCCCGGTCACGAGGGCCGTCTGCACGGGGGTGATGTCGTCCTGGCCCAGTTTCACAAATGCCCGGCCCATCTGGGCCCGGCCGATCGCCGAGGCGGCGGGCACACCGATGACGTTGTTGGAGTCGTCGCGGCTCTGCACCCGCAGCGCCACCCGAAGGTTGGTGTTCGCGAGGATGTCGTCGCTGACGACGCCCGCCGGGCGCTGCGTCGCCAGGATCATGTGCACACCAAGGGTGCGGCCCACTGCCCCCACGCTGACGAGAGCTTTGAGCACGTCCGGGAAGTCCTTGGCCAGCATGGCGAACTCGTCGATCACGAGCAGCAGCCGGGGCATGGGCTCGGCCGGGTTCGTGGCCAGGTAGGCGTTCAGGTTGTCGATGCCCTCGCCGGCCTCCGCGAAGACCCGCTGGCGGCGTTCCATCTCCGCCTCCAGGGCGCGGAGGGCCCGGTCGGCGAGCTGCTCGTCCAGATTGGAGATCGTGCCGATGGTGTGCGGAAGGCGTTCGCATGCCTTGAAGGCGGCCCCGCCTTTGAAGTCGACGAGGATAAAGTTCAGGCGCGTCGGATCGTTGCGTGCCGCGAGGCCGGCCACAAGCGAGCGGAGGAACTCGGACTTGCCGGAGCCGGTGGTGCCGCCCACCAGGCCGTGCGGGCCGTCCTTGACCAGGTCCAGGGTCAGGGTGCCGTTCTCCCCTGTGCCGATCGGCGTGGAGACTCCGGTGGGAGCCTGCCACATGCGACGGATCGTGGTCGAGTCCGGGCGGTCGTAGCCGAGGAGCCCGGGCAGCCGCACAAGCGGGGGCAGCGAGGCCCCGGGCACGCTCAGCTCCGGATCGTCGAAGTGCGCCACGCGCATTGCGCAGCGCAGGGCCTCCTCCTGGTCCAGGCCCGCCAGGATGACGTCCTCCACGCGGGTCAGGTCCTCCGGCTGGTCCACAGTGGCCGCTGCGTCCGAACCGACCCTGATGATCGTGGTGCAGGAGGCCGGCAACTGTTCCTCAGAAGTCGCGATGACGATGCCCGCCACCCGGGACGGGCGCTGCTGCGGGCTCCCATGGGCCCCGGGCACGGAGCGGCCCGTGCCGAGCAGCGCGCGTGCCGGTGAGTCCCTGCCCTCCGTGAGGACCTCGGAGTCCAGGACCACCAGCATCGCTGGTGTGGGCAGCTCCTGCACAGCGTCCTTGAGCGTGCGCAGCATGGCCAGGCTCGCCTCGCGGTCCGCGGACATCCACCGCTCGCCCGTGCTGCTGCCGGCCTGGCGCGTGTGCGGCAGCCATGAAGCCCACTCCCACTCGTCAGCGCGTCCGGCGTCGCAGAAGACGCCGATGGTCAGGTCGGCTGGGCCGACGTGCACCGCGGCCTGGGCCAGGAGGGATCGCGCGAGCGCCAGAGTCCCCTCCCGCGGCCCGACGATACCCACCACACCGGCGTCGGTCAGGTCCACGAGCACGGGCGCGGCCTGAAGGCGCGCGGCCGCGAGGGAGTCCTTCACCTTCTCATCCAGCCGCGACCCGGCTGTGCGGTCCACCTCGGGCTTCCAGGGGACGTCACCTGTGCCGGCGTGCAGGGCCAGGAAGTCGTCCGCGTCGGCGCGGCGCTGCCACAAGGACGTGGCGGGGAGTGCGGGGCGCCGGACTACGGTCGCGGGATCGGGGATCATCCGATGGCGTCGTGCGGTCTCCGTCGCTGCGGCTTCGCGGATCTGCCGCTCGAATCCCTGGAGCGCCCCGGCGAAGCGCTCGTCCTCTTCTTTGAGGCCCCGGGCGTGACGACGCTTTTGTTCGAACCACATGCCGACGGCCATGACCGGGCTGAGCATGGCGAACATCGCGAAGCGCAAGTCCCGCAGGATCAACACCATCGCCGCCGCCATCACGAGGGGCGCGAGCACCGTGATGTAGCTGAATTTGCTGGCCGGCGGCACGTCCTTGCGGCCCGGCGGGACCAGGGGCTCGCCCGCCGGGGCCTGCCCGGGGCGGGGAGGCCGGTTGAAGGGCGCTGTCGCCGCCGGCGTGAGGTTGTGCAGGCTGCCAGGCGGCGGGGCGGGCGTCTCGTCCAGGGACCGGCGCAGGAGGAGCACGGCGCCGCCCGCCGTGATCGTGGCGGTTTCTGTCACCAGGACCCCTTCCTCCCCCACCGGCTCGCCATTGACGAGGGTGCCGTTCGTGGACCCGCCATCGAACACCCGCAGCCCGTCCTCCTCCCGGCGCAGGCGGCAGTGGTCCCATGACGCGCTTTCGGTAGGAAGGCTCAGATCGGCGTGAGGGGACCGGCCGATGAGCATCTCTCGCCCGTGCGGAACGTCAATCACGCCGCCGGTGCTCTGGCCGCCGGCGAGCGTCACGCTCCAGCCGCCCACGCGCTGCGGAATCTGCCACGGCGCCCGCGAGATGCGGCTGCCCTCCAGGAAGATCAGCTCTGAGACGGGGGTGGAACCACGCACCTCGGCCTCGTTCACGAACACCGCCTCATCGGGTGCCAGGCGCGGGCCACCGGCGGCCTCTACGAGGTCTGTCAGCGTCGTGGCGGGCGCGGCGTGAGCCACGTCGCACTCAAAGCGACGCTCGTCCAGGTCGATCAGCACACGCACCGGGGCGCTCCTTCAGTGGTGGATGGTTCCCGCCCGCTCAGGGGCGAGCCGGGGGCAGGTGGTCAGGGGTTTGCCGGCGCCGGCACCCAGACGAGCCGCGGAGCGGCCTCATCCGGCGGGCGCAGGCCCAGGTCCTGAGGGGAAGCGTAGACCGGGATTGCCCCCGCGGTCAGCGCCGCGGAGCGCGAGAAATCCAGCGCCGGCCCGGCGAGGCCCTCACCAGGACCGAAGGACATGGTGCGCAACGCCGCGCCGACCTTGGACGGCTCGCCGCTTCCAGCCGACGCGGCCGCCCGTACGAGGGCGACGACAGCGTCGTGGCTGCGAGAGTCCGCCGCCCATGCGTCGGCGGAGAACGCGGCATCGCCCGTCAGGTTCTTGACCTTCGGGTCGCCGGAGGCCAGGCGCACGGCGGACAGGAATGCGGACATCCCGCGCCCCTGGGCGTCCTGCTGGAGCGCCGTGGCATCGCCGCCGGCCGGGGCAACGCTGACCAGCTGCCCGGAGGCGGCGCCGTCGAGTTCGGCGAGCGTGGAGGCGAAGGCCGGGGCGGTGGCGCCGTCCGGTATGACGACGGGGACGGACACGTCGCGGGCCTGCAGGGCCTGGACCAGCCGGGCCAGCCGCTGCGGGGTGGCGGCCGAGACAACCACGGCGTCCGCGGGCTCGGCGATCCTCGTGGACCCGGCGCCTGCTGGGGCGTCCTCGGCAGGAGGGCGCAGCTGGTCCCCTGTTCGGATGGCGGCCTCCTGGGCCAGGTCCGTCACCGCGTCGAAGCCATCGAGATTCAGCGTCTGTGAGATCCCGACGGAGGCAGGGACCTCGCCGCCGTCCCCGACGAGCAGCACCCTGTTTTTGCCGTTCAGCGCGGTGCGAAGGGCGGCCGCGACGGATGCGCCCGACGGCCTCGTTGTCCAGGTGGTCTGCGCGGGGTCCGATGGTTCGGCGTAGGGCAGGATCGCCGGGAGGCCGAGCTCCTCGGCGGTCTTTGCCGCGGCCCGGGCCGGCGCACCCGTAGTCGCCACGACGACACCCGATGCTCCCTGCGCGGCGAGCGCGTGGACGGCGGCGCGGGCGCCATCCTCCGTGCCGCGGTCGTTCTGGGCTGCGAGGGCGACGGTGGCGCCGCCCTTGGCAAAGCGCTGTGCGGCGACGATTGCGCCCTGTGCCGCCCGGTTGTACTCGGAGCCGGGCTCGCCGGACTGGCCCAGGGTGAGGACGACGCCGATGGAGAAGTCCTTCGGCAGGCCCTCGGCCTGCAGCGCAACGGGAACCGTCGCGGCTACCGGATCGGGCCGTGAAGCCTCCTTGGGACGGCTCAGCGCCACGGTCGTCAGGGCGATCGCAGCCGCGAGGACGACAGTGATGCCCGCGACGATCAGGGTCGTGAGCCCGGTGCGGGAGCTCATGCGGTGCCGCCGATCTTCAGTGTGTACAGGGTCTGCGACGTGGCGCCGGCCGGCACCTCGAGGTGGAACGGTGGCAGTTCGTCGACCGCGGTGAGTGAAGCCTTGAACTGCGCCTGGCGCAGGAGCAGTCCCGCCACGTCCCTGGAGCGGATATTGGCATAGCCCTCAGCGTTCTGCGATGCCAGTGCCAGCTGATAGTCAGCGGTGTCGGCTTTGGCGGCGCTTGTGGCCATGGAGCCGAGCAGGCCGGATCCGTTCACCGAACGGTCGCCCAGGTCGAGCATCACCTTGGTGAGGCTTGAGGACAGGAGGGCGCTGGCGCCCTCGACGTCACGGGTTGAGCCGGACGTGCTGGAGGCGATGTTCGCGAGCGAGGACTGCGTGCCCTTGTCCAGGGATGCGGCCAGCGCGTCGCTCTGCCCGCGCAGTTCGTCCCGCTGCTTATTCACCGTGCCCTCGGCGTCGTTCACCACCTCGTCCGAGGTGGACTTCAAACCGGAGATAGAGCGGTTGAAGGCCGTGATCACGGCGTCGGAGCCCGCGTCGCCGATCTCGGCGACCCGGCGCACTTGCTCGTCCACGGTCTTGTAGACCTCGGCGGCGGTCTCCGCCGAAACCTCGCGGAGGGACTTCTTGATCTTGTCGCCGAGCCCGTCCTGCTGCTCCTTGAGCTTCGCGAGCGTCGAGCCGACCCGGCCGGAGGAGTCGATCGCCTTACCAAGCGCGGCGTCCAGGGCAACGAGTTCGCGCTTGTTGCTGTTGACGTCGCCCGTGGCGGCGCCGTCGAGCGCCTTCGTGGCTTCTTTGATGGCGTCCAGCTTGGCGTCGATGTCGTCGATCGTCGTCCCCAAAGTGGTGAACGCCTGGCCGATCTCCTCGTCCGGGGCGGTGGTGTCGGTGGCCGCCAGGACCGCGTCCCAGGCGGCCGTCTGGGCCTGGATCCGATCGTCCAGAGGGTCCTTGAACCCCAGCGGCGGGCGCAGTTCCTGCGCCGGGTTTCCGCTTTCATCCGTGGGCTCGCACGGTGCGGACGTCAGGTAGGAACGCAGCCGCTCCGCTTGCTCGGCGGACAGTCGGCCCTCGCGGGGCAAGGCCCCGTCGGCCATCTTGCACAACTCGTCGGCGAGCCGCTGCGTTTGCTGCGTCATCGAGCCGTTCAGCAGCGAGCGGTCACCCAACTCGCCCCGGGCGTCCTGCGCAGTCTTCTTGATGTCGCCCAGCTTCTGCCGCAGGCCGTCGATGCTGCCGCGGACCGCAGCGGCCGCGTCCCGGGTCGCGGCGACGGAGCCCCGGGCGGACTTGATCGCTTCTTCCACGTTTGCGAGGGCAGTCTTGTAGTCTTCCGTGGTCTCGGCGCCGTCGAGGACCGCAACGAAATCGGCGCGCACCTTCTCCAGCGTGACGGCGGCAGCCTCCTGATCCTTGATCGCGCCCTCGACCATCTGCGGCTGCAGGTCCGCCACGAGCTCGTCGCCCTTCTTCACCAGGCCCAGCAACGCGCCGGTGACGGTCACGGCAGAGCCGTAAAGGGAGCATGTCATCGAGCCCTGCTCCGCGCATTCCTCCGCGGTGGGGTCCTCGGGGCCCATGGTGGCCTTGATGGCGCCCGCCACGATATCCCGGCAGCCCGCACTCACCTTCGCGTAGGCGTCGAGCTGCGAGGCCATGGTCTGGATGCTGGAATAGACCGTGGCCGCCTTCCCCGATTTGGGCACCTCCGCGGTGCAGCCGTCACCGTTGATGGGAGCCGTCGCGGGCACGGCCGAGGTGTCGCCCAGCATCGCGTCCACGGCGGCGACGGTCAGCTTCAGCTGGGACGCGGTGGTGGACTGCGTTGACTTCGTCGCGGCCTCCAGGTCCGCGCCGAGAGTCTTCAGTTGCTCCTTCAGGTCCACCATGGTTGCGGCCAGGGCCGTGGAGTTATCGCGCAGCTCGCCCGCGGTCTTCGCACCCAGGGTCTGAGAGGTCTCCTGCAGGTTCTGCCGGACCTCGGTGATGGTGGATCCGGCCTTGGTCAACACGGTGTTGACGTCCGAGACCAGCGAGATGGTGCGGCGTTGCAGCCCCATCTCGGAGCCCGCACCGGAGGAGAACGCGCCAGCGAGCACGCCGTCCGCGCTGAGGTCGGTGTTAAGGCCCGGCTGGACCGCCACGTCGAAAGCAGGGACCTGAAAGTCCTTGACCTCAGCAACGAGGCGCAGCGTGGTGCTCGCACCCGAACGGGGTGGGGCCAGCACGGTGGCCCACTGCACCACGGTGGCACCGTCCTCGGTGCTGCTCAAGACGCCGTTGGTGCCCGTTCCGCCGTCCGCAGAGCCGGCGGTGACGTCGTCGGCCCGTACACCGGTGAGCTTCGTTGAGGCGGCGATAGTCAGCGGGGCGCCCACGAGGGCGGTATCGGAGCGGGTTTGGCCCGCGGCATCGTATTCGATGACCCGCGGCTTAACCGTGAGGTTCTCCAGTGTCAGGTCGATCTCGACCGGCCCGGTGTGGCCTTGAAGCTCGGTGAGGTCGGAGCCGGACTTGTCGCCGGCCCGGTACTGCAGGCTCACTCGCACCGGCAGTTCGCCCACCGCCTGGGCGGCGTCGTACTTCGTGTCCGCTGCAGAAGAGTCGCCGGCCGCGGACACAGAGATGGTGGTGCCTTCGATCGTCTCGACCCCGGCGGCCGGGGACATGCCCACGCGCACGCTCTGCAGGAGCTTGACCGGATTGGACACCGACTCCGGCTCGGGGGCCGGGCCGCACGACGTCGTCGCGATCAGCCCCAGGCCGGCAAGGAAAGCGCCCAGCGCCCGGCCGGGCGCGATGCGGCGCCCCGGGATGTGCTGGTGCGTGGTAGTCCGTCTGGACATGATCGTCCCCTCTTCCGTTCATGGTGCCTTCAGCATGATACGGGGTTTCACTCACGAATGGACTAATCGCGGTTTGCCTGTGTCATGCGCATGACTTGGGCGGTCATGTCCCGCCGTCCTAGTTTTTCTTTTTGTTGGATTTATTGACGTGTGTTGGTAGCGTCGGCACCGTCTGGTCGTCGGCGGTTACGTGTCCGGCGGAGAAGCGCTTGTCTCTTGGGAGGAATTTCTATGTCGCGTGTGTTGTCTACTGAGCAAGCGAAGGCTGCGATTGGGCAGGTGCAGTCGATCATTAACGGTGGTTTCACGGATCAGATCTCGGCGCTGGATGCGCAGGGACGAGTTTTGTCAGATCCGAATATTTGGGATGGTCCCCTGGCTGCGCAGTTCCGAGGTTCTACGTGGCCGGAGACGAAGGCTGCTTTGGACAAGGCCAAGGAGGAACTCGAGCAGTTGCGGGGGCAGCTGCAGAAGATTTCGCAGGACATCTTCTCTGCTGGCGGCGGCGCCTGAGCCTGTATGTGATTGCGTGAGGGCCAGGTAGTCGCGCCGCTCTGGTGAGTGGGCGGTTACCTGGCCGATGCACGTTTGGTGGTTTGTCTTTCTGTTCCAGTTCTTGTTCTGTGGGGGGCTTTGGTTGTGACCGATTTCGTTGAGGTGCCGCTGTTGCCGGCGTCGGATGCTTCTCATGGCGGGCGGTTCAGTTATGCCGTGGCCGAGGCGGTGCAGTCGGTATTTGAATCGGCGGCGTCGCGGGTTGAGGGGCAGGCGGGGTCGCGGGCTTCGTATGTTTCCACGGCGAAGACGGACTTCCAGGGCCATTTCTCGGACCTGTTCGCGGCGAACGCAGTAACGGCTGCGGGCGACGCGGAGGCCCTGGCCTCAGCATTGCGGACGGTCGCCGGCTATGTGGGGCAGATGATCGAGGCCGGGCGTGATGAGGATGATCGGCGCCGGCGGAACAACGAGTGGGTCCGGGAGCACAACGACCGGAACGGCTTCGAACAGGCCAGGGACTGGTTTTTTGGTGAGTCGGAGCGGCCGAAAGCGGATCCGGGTCCGGCCCCGTCGTTTGCTCCGGCCTCGGCGGCCCTGGGCTCACGGGAAACCCCGGCGCCCGGTGGCGGGTATGGAGGCGGGACGTCCTCGGCGCGGCCGGCTGATCTGCGGTCCTTCGCGGCAGGGTCGCGGGGCCTGGACGACGGTTTGGCGGCCGAGCCGGGCTCGTTGCACGGGCAAATGTCCTCGTTCGCGTCTGCTTGCTACTGGGGTTCAATAGACGCGTCCGGAGTGATCACCGCATACCGGCGGTACTTGCAGGCGAACGAGAACGACGCGAAATGGGCGGTGACGGTTGCGGATGCATTTGCCGCCGCCGGCGGCGAGGGGGCCGTGTCGAGTGTTTCAGACGCGGCGGTGAACGAGGCGCTCGCTGCGGCGGGGGTGAGTGCGACCCGGTCCTCGTTGGCGATTGATCCGCCCACGGCGGCCGGTGCGATGCCGACCAGCGGGTACGCCAATGATCCCGTGAACACCTCAACGGGAAACTTCATCGAGCCGGAAACGGATCTGGGGTTCGCCGGGGTTGCCTCAAACGTGGTGCTGTCTCGGATGTACAACTCGCTGGCGTCAGGTTTGGAGATGCCCGGGGTGTTTGGTCCTGGGTGGGCCTCGGTTCTGGATCAGTACCTCGCGGTCTCGGATGAGGGCTGCCGGTGGGTGATGGCCGACGGCCGCGCCGTGGACTTCCCCCGGGAGGGCACCGGCTGGGGCAGGGGTGTGGGAGAGAATTACTGGCTGGCCCGCGAGCATGCAAAAGCTGCTGACCTGGCGGAGCTGGGCTCCCTGCCTGACGGTACGGTCGAGCTCCTGGTAGTCCGGGACAACCAGGGCGCGTGGTGGGCTTACAGCCTGGCCGGCGTGTGGCTCGGTGCCGGGTCCGGGCCTGGCCGGACGGCGTCCGTTCTCCGGGAAGGGCCAGCTGACGCCGGCAGTGCCGGACTGGTGACCCGGCTGGCGCATGTGCGGGGCCGTTTCCTCGACGTCGAGTACGTGGACGGGCTTGTTGCCGTGGTGAGGGCCTCGGACGGGCGCCGGGTGGAGTACGCGTACGACGCCGCTGGCAGGCTGACGCGTGTGGAGACCGGGCTGGGGACGCGCACCTACCGGTGGAATGAGCAGGGCCTGATCGAGGCCGTGGTCTCGGCTGCGGGCGTTCTCGAGGCAGAGAACACCTACGACGAACACGGCAGGGTTGTCCTGCAGACCTCCCAGCATGGGCGCCGGACCAGGTTCGCGTATCTGCCGGGCCGGGTCACGGTGGTTTCGGATGAGGACGGTACCCGCTCAAACTCGTGGATCGCCGATGCGAAGGGCCGCCTGGTCGGGGTGCTTGATTCCCATGACCAGCGTCAGTCCATGGCGTATGACGGCCACGGAAATCTGGTGTCGTTCACGGAGCGCGACGGGACGGTCACGGTGCACGCCTACGACGGGCGGGGCCGGAAGACCCGGACCGTGACCCCGGAAGGCGCGGACCTCACCTACGGCTGGGATGAGCAAGACCGCATCACCACGCTGGTGACGGAGTCCGGGTCGGTCGTCTCGTATGAGTATGCCGATGAGGTGTCGCGGGATCCCTCGGCGATCCTGGACCCGCTGGGCGGGCGCACCGAGCTTCAGTGGCGGAACGGGCAACTGGCCCAAGTAGTGGATCCGGCCGGAGTGACGGTCGGCTTTGAGTACGACGGGTTCGGGGACCTGGTCGCGACCCGGAACGCTGTAGGAGACATCGCAAGGATCGTCCGTGACCATGCGGGCCGCCCGGTCACGGCCATCAGCCCGTCGGGCGCTGAGACCCGTTTCAGCTACGACGCCGCGGGCCTGCTGGTGCGGCGCGAGGACCCGGACGGCGCCGCCTGGGCCTTCGAACACGATTCGGCGGGGCGGACGACGGCGTTCGTCGCCCCGGACGGCGGGCGGACCGAACTCGAATACGCCGTCAACGGTGAACTGGTCCGGACAATCGATCCGTTGGGCCGGGCCATTGAGCGGGCCTTCGATGAGCTCGGCAACGTCACCGCCGCGGTGCTGCCCGACGGTGCCCGCTGGGGCTTCGTCCATGACACGCTTTCCCGGCTGGTCGGGATCACGGACCCCGCCGGCCATGACTGGGTACGGGAGTACGACAAGATCGGCGCCCTGACCGCCGTCGTCGACCCCACCGGGGTCCGCACAGACGCGACCGCGGACCGCAAGGCCGGGACGGCGACGCTGACGGACGCGTTCGCATCCTCGACGTACAGCTTTGACGCGTACGGGCGCCCCAGGCAGGTCCAGGGGGTGGACGGCTCCGCGGAGCTCATCTCCTATGACGCGGCGGGCAACCCGGTGGAGCTCGTCGACGGCGACGGCGGCCTGACGGTCCTGGGCCGGGACGTGGCCGGGAAGATCACGTCGATCACCTCCCCCAGCGGTGCCGTTACCCGGTACGAGTACGACGTGTGCGGGCGGCCTTGGAAAACCACGGACCCGCTCGGCGCGGTCACGGAACTGGCCTACGACGCCGATCAGCGCGTCACTTCCCGGACGCTGCCCACGGGCGAGGTCGAGACCTTCGAGTACGACCCGTGCGGACGGCTTGTGCTGCGCCGCACCCCCGGCCAGGGCGTTTCCCGGTACGGCTACGACAAGGCCGGGCGGCTGACGTTCAGCCAGGACTCCTGGTACGGCACGCGCCGGTTCAAATACAACACCGCCGGGGAACTGACCGAGACCGTCAACGGCGTGGGCGGCCGGACCCTGTTCGAGTACGACGTCCGCGGGCGCCTGGTCCGGATCACCGATCCCCTGGGCGGGGTGACCACCCGCACCTACACGGCCACGGACCAAGTTGATTCCGTCACCGATCCGCTCGGGCGGATGAGCACCGCCACCTACGATCCCGCCGGGCGGCAACTGTCCCAGACCGACCCGGACGGACACACCACAACCTGGACGTATGACCGGGCCGGCCGGGAATCCTCCACCTCGTTCGACGGGAAGCTCATTGCCGGCGTCGAACGCGACCTGATCCGCCGCCGCGTAATCATTACCGATTACACGGGCGCTGACGGGCTGGCAGTCGAGCACGAGCTCGCGTATGACCGCTGCGGGCGGCTGGCGTCCCGCACCCGCGGCGGCCGGGGAATGTCGTGGAAGTACGACGCCGACGGGAACCGCACCGGTTTCACCGACGCGCACGGAACCACCACCACTTATGTCCGGGATGCCGCAGGCCGGGTGACCGCTGTCAGCAACCCCCGGCTCGGGGAGGCCGTGTTCTCCCACGATGCGTCGGGGCGTATCACCGCAGCCACTGCCGGGAACCTGGTCCAGGAATGGGCCTACCGCTACGGGAGCCTGTCCGAGCACAGCCGCACGGACCGTTCTGACCCGCTTTCGACCGATGTCACCCTGATCGGCCGGGACGAGGACGGCCGGATCACGGCCCTGACCCGCGCCGGTACTGTGACCCAGTACGGGTATGACGGGGCCGGCCAAATGGTCTCGGCCGCCACCACCCGGAACGGGGAGCCGTGGCTTCCCTCTGCGGCCTCCGAGTGGATGTACGACGTCGGCGGGCGCCTTATCCGGGAATCCACGCCGGGTGGCTCCCGGGTCTATGAGTACGACGCCGCTGGACAGCTCCTCGCCGTCACGGACGCTGACGATTCACGGACTGAGTATGCTCATGACGGCCTGGGCCGCCGTACCCGGCTGATCCACCCGGACGGGTCCTGGACCGAGTACTCGTGGGGTCAGAGCGGCCAGCTGAAGAGCGTTGCCGACCGCACGCCCGACGGCATGGAAACCTCCCGGCATGAGCTGTGGGTGGACGCCCTCGGCGAGCTGGCTGCTATCGATGGGTCGGAGCTGTGGTGGGACACCGCCACCCCCATCCCCACCCTGGCCGGCTTCGGCGGTGAACAGGTCCTTTCGTTGCCTGGTGGTGTCACCGGTATCGAGGACGCCTGGATCGCGCCGGGCTGGCGGGCCGCCCGCCCCACCGACCAGTCCGACCCCTGGGCCGTCATCGGCGCGCCGGCAGTCCCTGGCCCGGGTCCGGGTGGCACTGCCGTTGGTGGTGCCGCTGGTTTGGGTTCGGTGTCCGGGCTGGCCGGTGTGCTGCCCGCCGGGATCACTCTGACCGGCAACGGCGGCCTGGACATCGCTGGCCTGGAGTGGCTCGGGGCACGTGCGTACGACCCCGCTACTCGTGGTTTCCTCTCCACCGATCCTCTCTCCCCCGTCCTCGGCGCGGGCTGGGACGGCAACCCCTACGCCTACGCCGGCAATAACCCCCTCAACACCACCGACCCCTCCGGGCTGCGTCCGCTCACTGATGAGGAGCTGAAGGCCTACGACAAATCGGCCGGGAGCCACTGGGAGTACGTCGTTGCGGGACTCGCCGTGGCCGCTGGCGTTGCTGCATTGTTCGTGCCGGGGCTCAACATCATCGCGGCAGGAGCTATCGCTGGGGCATTGAGCTCGGGTGGCCTCTCGGTCTTTTCCCAGAAATCGCAGAAGGGTTCGGTCGACTGGTGGTCGGTCCTCGGCAACACCGCGATAGGCGCGGCTACCGGTGCTGCAGGTGGCGGCGCGGCCATGTGGACTAGGGGCGTCCTCGCGGGTGCGCCGGCCGGACAGGCTGCAGCAGCGCTCGGAGTAAGTGCTGGCGCCAACGGGGTCGTCGGTGCGGGTGCAAGCGCCGCGAGCTACCTTTATCAGAAAGGCGGGCGCATCAATAACGGCTGGGACTTTGCGGGCAAGATCGCTGGTGGTGGCTTCGCCGGTGCCGTAGGCGGCCTCGCGGGGCCGGCCGGTGGCAGCCTCGCCAGAGGGATGTCATTGTCGTCGACCGGCGTGGTTGCCAAGGCCGGAACGATGGCCATCAGTGGCGTTGGTGCGGGAACAGGTTCGATGCTGGAGAACGTCGTCGCCGGGGATCCCATTGACCCCGCGAAGGCCGGGGCAACAGGCCTGTTTGGAGCGGGTGCTGCCGCGATACCTGTGGGGCGCATACCGGCGTTCAACCAGACAGGCGTTAGCACGCTAAGCCAGATGCCGTACTTTGCGCCTCGGACTGTGAACGGCATGTTTAACTACAACCAGACGAATACCGTGGGACTGTGGGGAGGCGCCTTTGGAGGTGGCACTGTCGGCTTCGGTGGCGACCAACTCCAGAGCGCACTCGGATGGTGAGCAAAACAGGCCTAGAAAGGGTTGGTTGTTGTGGGAAGAAAAGCTGAACATCCGGTAAGGAATGCTCTGATCCTTAGTGGCGTGTTATTGAGCGCAACGGTCGCGGTGATCCTGGCAGGACCTCAGGACCACGTGTCACAGGAGGTCGTGGCACTACTCGCCGGCCTGGCCGTGGGTGTGTGGTTGCTGCGTTTCTCGCCGCCCTGGCGATGGCTAGCCATGTTGGTTTTGGTGCTTTCCCTCGTTCTCTGTTTGGTGTTGGGCCCAGCCGGTATCGCGTGGTTCGGTGGGTTTATTTCGGGCACTCAGGCAGGACTGGCCTGGCAGCATGCGAATAAGCGGAGCCGTCAGCCCGCTAAGCCGAGCCGGGAAACCACAAATAAGGCGGAGTGGCTTGTTGATGGGCGGGGCCTTAGCACCGTCGCGGAGGCACGTGAGGCGGCTGGTGCTGCGCTGCATTCCTTGGACGGGAAGTTGCGTGGACGGCTGGCTGTTGAGCATGGGTCGGCACGTTTTGAGGTGGCCGGTGATGTTGGGCTGGGGATGGTCTGTCACCGGAATGCTGATGCTGACCAGGAGAGTTCCTGGGCGGTGTTGTTGCGGCCCGGACAAGCGAAGGATGAATCGGTGGATGTGCCGATGGGTGATGCGACGGGCTTCATTCCTTCTCGGTTCGTCAACGACCTCGGACCTGTCGAGGCGGCACTGACAGATTTCCTCGGGAACCCGGGATCAGCGTCGTTGGGCCCGGAATGGATGACGGGTAACGACGCAGAAGCCACTCGCCTGACCACTTTCTAACCACTAAATGGTGTCGCGATTGGCAGGAATGTGAGATCGTCGCGGCCCGCTTGTTCCGGGACGGCGAGTTGGAAAAATGGGTCGAGTATCCCACTGGATTAGTAATCAGCGATTCCGAGTTACAGACATAAGTTGGAGTCGTTCTGAACCACATGGGCCTTTGACCACAATGCTGAATCAGTGGAGCCCCTGGAGCGACTTGCAGGAGTATCAGCGGATTGCCGATCGCCTTTTTCGGGAGGGCCGGAGGGAGGATCAGGTTGAGTACTCAACGGCCATCGTCGTGCCGGGTTAGGCGTTGGGGGAATACTCAGCAATGCTCCGAGGACAAAAGGCCGGCCGCCGCGCTCAACGGCGCTAGTGATTTGCACGTCGCGAAATCTCCAGATCGACCGTGGCGACCAATCCTGAAGTAGGAAAAGCGTATGGTTCGGCGGATTTATTTTGGGCACTCAGGCAGGACTAGCCTGGCAGCATGCAAGTAAGCGCCGTGAGCCCGCTCAGCAGGCCCGGGAAACCGCAAAAAAGGAACGCTGACGGCTGTCGGATCACGATGCAAGATGTGGATCGTCGGCGCTCTTGGTTTCGCAAATTTGCGCGTGTATCGTTGGCTATCGTTGTATATCGTTCACGGTCGTCCAGAGGAGAGCATGATGCGCAGTTCTTACCCGGCAGGCGGATTTCGCGGCAACAATGTCGACGGCATGTGGCAGGCCGTAGAGGAGTTGCGTTCGAGGTTCGAGAAGCGCTCGGGTTCCCGGGCGGGGCGTGGCGAGGTGCGCTCGGCTGTGCTGGCACTGCTCGCCGAGCGGCCGATGCACGGCTATCAGATTATTCGTGAAATCGAGGAGCGCAGCGGCGGCACCTGGAAGCCCAGCGCCGGCTCCGTCTATCCGACCCTCCAGCTGCTGGCCGACGAGGGCCTTATCCGTGCTGAGGAATCCAACGGCCGCAAGATCTATTCCCTGACGGACGCGGGCCGCGAGGAGATGGCGGGTGCCGGTACGTCAGCGCCCTGGGAGTCGACGGGTCCGGCGTCGGGCTCGGGATTCGCGGCGCTGCCCAAGGCGGGCGTCGAGCTCGCGCAGGCCGCCTCCCAGGTGGGACGTACCGGCACGCCGGAGCAGGTGCAGGAAGCCGTGGCGGTGCTCGATGACGCGCGCCGCCGGCTGTACGCGATCCTCGCCCAGGGCTGACCGGGGTGATGTCGGTTCGCCGGGACCGGGCAGCTCCGGGACCCGGCGCCCGGGGCCACCGGGCCCGTTACCGCCGCATCCTGCGCTTCGCCGCATGGCATCTCGCGGTGACCTGGTGGTTCGAGCTGTTCCTCCCCCGCATCGGGCTGGTGCGGATTGCCGAGCGCACCAGGGCGAAGAGGATGCGGCGCTTCGCGCAACGCTTCCATGCGCTGGCGGTGGACCTCGGCGGCCTCATGATCAAAGTCGGACAGTTCCTGTCCTCCAGGCTCGACGTGCTGCCGCCCGAGATCACCAAGGAACTCGAGGGGCTGCAGGACGAGGTGCCTCCGGTTTCGTTCCCCGCGATCCGCGCCCTCGCCGAAGCTGAGCTGGGCGCGCCGCTGGAGCAGTTGTTCGCCTCGGTCGAGGAGACACCGATCGCAGCAGCGTCCCTCGGGCAGGCGCACCGGGCGAGGCTTGGCCCGGGCGACGCCGCCGACACCGGGCTCGACCGCGTGGTGCTGAAGGTGCAGCGGCCGGGCATCAAGGCCATTGTCGACGTCGACCTGGCGGCACTGCGCAAAGTGGGCGGCTGGCTCAGCCACGTGCGCCTGGTGTCCGATCGTGCCGACATGCCCGCCCTGGTCGAGGAGTTTGCGCAGACCAGTCTTGAGGAGATCGACTACCTGAATGAGGCGGCGAATTCGGGGCGGTTCGCCGCCGATTTCGCCGACGACGTCCGGGTGGAGGTGCCCGACGTCGTCTGGGAACGGAGCACCCGCCGCGTGCTCACCCTCGAAGACGTCACGGCGATCAAGATCACGGACTCGGAGGCACTGCTGGCGGCGGGCATCGATCCGGCCCAGGTCGCCCCTGTTTTTGCCTCGGTCATGTTCGACCAGATTTTTACGAGCGGCTTTTTTCATGCCGATCCGCACCCTGGGAACATCTTTGTCACGCCGGTTACCGATCCATCCACGGAGCACCCATGGAAGCTGACATTCATCGACTTCGGCATGATGGGCGAGGTTCCGGCGAGCACACGCAGCGGTCTGCGGAAGCTGCTCATCGCTGCCGCTTCGCGTGACGGCAAGGGGTTGATGACCGCGATCAGCGACGTGGGGGTGTTGGTGCCTTCAGCCGACACGGTCGAGCTTGAGCGGGCGATGACGCACCTCTTTGCCCGCTTTGGCGGGATGGGCTTCGCCGAGCTTCGCGAGGTTGACCCCCGGGAGTTCCGTGATTTTGCGGTGGAGTTCGGTGACGTGGTCCGCTCGTTGCCGTTCCAGATGCCGGAGAACTTCCTGCTCATTATCCGGGCGATGTCACTGACGTCGGGGGTGTGCAGCTCGCTGGACGCCCGGTTCAATCTGTGGGACTCGGTCGAACCCTATGCGGCGCAGCTGCTGCGCGACGAGCGCGGCAACATCGTGCAGGACGTTGCCCAGCAGGCGCTCGATGCCGCCGGGATGGCGCTGGGTCTGCCGAAGCGTCTTGATGGGCTGCTAACCCGGCTCGAGGACGGTTCACTGTCGGTAGCAAATCCGCGCCTTGAGCGGCAGCTGGGACGGCTTGACCGCACGGCGCAGCGATCGGCATCGGCGCTGATCTTCGGCGCCCTGCTGGTATCCGGCTCCGTGGTCCGCGCGGATGACATGGTGCTCGGCAATGTCCTGATGATCGCATCGGTGCTTCCGCTGCTGCATGGGCTCTGGGTGGGGCGCAGCGGCCGCTGATCGAGCCGGTGACGGGGTTTTGTCGCGCCGGACCCCTATGGGTTCCGCTGCCGGGGGTTATCATCAAACCGTGAAGGAAGGCCAGCCTTTTCGTCCTGCGAACCCCACCGAAACCCCCGGCCCCGGCCCCACAGAGCCCCACCCCACTTCCTGGAAGTCCTCGATCCTGAACGGGAGCGGCGCTCTCGCGGCGGCCGCCCTGATAGTGGTCCCGCTCTGGATGCTGCTCAGCAACCCGGCCGTCCTCGGCGGCCACCCCGCCCTGCCAACTCTCCTGGTGGCCGCCGTCGCACTGGGGATACTTTGGGCGCTGATTCTGGTCAGACGCTGGTGGTTCGGCGGCAAACAGCAGCGTAGCGGTGACATTTCCACCTGGCAGTTGGTCCGCGGGATCGCAGGCAGGCTCACGGTCCTCGGTTTCGTGGCGGCGCTGATGTGGCTTAGCCCGTTCCCCCACCAACCCGACCGGGAGAAGGCGGTCCCGGCCAATGGACCCACCGCGACCGCGCCAGCCGGGCCAAAGGCTGCAGAAGACGCCACTTCGATCACCCTTGCCCCGGCGGGCAAAGCCACCACGGGTCTCGTCTTCTACCCCGGCGCCAGGGTCGACGCGCACGCCTATCAGGAGCTGCTGCAGCCGCTCGCGGACGCGGGTCATCTAGTCGTCATCCTGAAACCACCCCTTGGCGTCTCCCTGCTGGACACCACCCAGTCCCGTGCAGCCATGGACCGGCATCCCGAAATCACTTCCTGGGCCGTCGGTGGTCATTCGTTGGGCGGCGTGAGCGCATCATCCTTCGCGGCGGCGAATCACGACGTCGCCGGGCTGCTGCTCTTTGCTTCGTACCCCGCAGAGAACATGGCGGACGCGCAGGGCCTCTCGGTGCTCTCCATCTCCGGCTCAAACGATGGCCTGAGCACGCCGGACAAGATCGCGGCGTCAAGGTCCCTGCTCCCGCCAACCACCACCTACGCAACGGTTGTGGGCGGCGTGCACGCGTTCTTCGGTGACTACGGTGGGCAGCCCGGGGACGGCGAGCCGGGCATCAGCCGCAACGAGGCGCAGCAGCAGATAGTTGCCGAGTCGCTCCGCTTCATGGACCGGCTCAAGGCTTCCGGCTAGGAAGCGAGCATTCCTCAGCTCCACCGCTACGCACCGCCAACCGCTACCGGCCCGCGGCGTACCCTTGCGCACCGCGCGGATTTGCGGCAGCCTGCAGGATCCCGGTCTCAGGATCCCGCACGACGGCGGACAACCGCCCCAGCGCCCAGTCACCAGCCCGGCTGACCACATGCCCGCGGCGTTCCAGCCCCGCGATGACGTCCTCACCGAGCCGGTCCTCGACGACGGCGCCACCGGGCTCCCAGGTGCGCGGCCAGAAGGACCCGGGCACCGACGTCGTATGGAACGTCGGTGCGTCGATGGCCTGCTGCGGCGAGTACCCGCCCACGATGGTCCGCAGCAGGTACGGCAGCTGCCACTGGTCCTGCTGGTCGCCGCCGGGCGACCCCAGCGCGGTCACGGCGTGGCCGTCCCGCAGCACGAGCGTGGGCGTCAAGGTGGTGCGCGGGCGTTTGCCTGGCGTCAGCGTGGACGGCGTGCCGGGCTCCAGCCAGGTCATCTGCAGCCGGGTGCCCAGGCAGAAGCCCAGCTCCGGGATCGCCGGGGAGGACTGCAGCCAGCCGCCGGACGGTGTGGCGGAGACCATGTTGCC
The DNA here is from genome assembly GCF_056399305.1 of Arthrobacter sp. 01N444. Lineage (NCBI taxonomy): Bacteria > Bacillati > Actinomycetota > Actinomycetes > Micrococcales > Micrococcaceae > Arthrobacter > Arthrobacter sp. 01N444. The sequence goes on along the minus strand of NZ_JBFTRB010000019.1, from coordinate 139,019 downwards.
CCAGCGGTCCACGACGTCGATATGGCAGGTATCGCCGCGGGTCACCCCCGCGGGTGTCACGGTGGGCTCGCCGACGCCGAGTCCGGCCGCGGAGGCATGGCCCGCGAGCGCCGGCGGCGTGTAATTGGTGCGCAGTGGTGGCCTGTACGGCTCCCGCCCGGGCACGGTGCCAGGCCGGAAGTCGTGGGACGCCCGCTCCGTGATCAAGGCACGGCGGCCGGCGCAGTAGTCCTCCGAGAGCAGGTAATCGAGCGGCACGTCCGTGTCGCCGTAGTACGCCTCCCGGTCCGCGAGCGCGAGCTTCTGCGCCTCCAGGATGGTGTGCGCCCCCAGCTCGGTGGACGGATCAAGGAACCGGTCCTCGAAGCCGGACAGGATGGCCAGGGTCTGCAGCAGCGCCGGTCCCTGGCCCCACGGCCCGGTCTTGGCGATCGTGTGGCCCCGGAACTCCACAGTGGCGGCCGCCTCATACCCGGCTTCGAATCCCGCGAGATCGTCCAGGGCGAGCACTCCGCGGTGATCCGTGCCCGAGGAATGCCGGTGCAGGGACTGAACCGACTCCACCATGGCGCGGGCCACGAACCCCTCCCGCCACTCGCGGCGGGCCGCCTCAATTCCCGCCTCGCGGGTGGATTCCCTGACTCCGGCCTGCACGAGCCGTTCCAGGGTGCGGGCATAGGCCGGGTTCCACACCAGCTCGCCCTCAACCGGGATTCGGCCGCCCGGCATCCACAGCTCAGCGGACGTGGGCCAGTGCGCCTCGAACAGCGCGGACACGGCCGCGATGGTGGTTCCGACCCGGCCGAGCATCGGGTGCCCGTCCCGCGCGTAGCCGATCGCGAAGTCCAGGACCGCGTCCAGCTCCCACGTCCCGTGGTCACGCAGCAGCAGGAGCCAGGCGTCGACGGCGGCAGGCACCGCGGCGGCCAGGGCACCCGATCCCGGAACGAGGTCCAGGCCTTCGGCCACGTAGTGCTGCACGGTGGCCCCGGCCGGCGCCGGGCCCTGCCCCATCAGGACTATGGGCTGCTCCGGCCGGTCCGCGGTGACGAAGATCCCGGTCATATCTCCGCCGGGCCCGTTGAGGTGCGGCTCCACCACATGGAGCACGAACGCTCCCGCCACCGCGGCGTCGAAGGCGTTCCCGCCGCGCTCCAACACGGACTGGGCCGCCGCCGTCGCAAGCCAATGCGTGGACGCGCTCATCCCGAACGTGCCCTGCAGCGTGGGGCGGGTGGTGAACGCCTCCGGGCGTGTGAACGGCACACTCACCGCGCGCGAACTACCACCGAAGACTTCTGCCACCACGGTGTCAGCCAAACAGGGCCGCCACGCGGGTGAGGGTCTCATAGACGCCATACGCGAGCGGCACGCCGACAAGCCCCCAAGCGATGACCAACCTCCCAGTGGACGGTGTGACCGAACTCTGTGCAGTACTCATTTCAGCCCTCCAAGGCAGGTTCTTCGGCCCGGACGCGGCCAGGACGTGGTTCGTGGAATCGTGCGTCCACCGGCGTGACCAAGAGGTTCGCCACGAAACCGATCACCAGCAGCCCCACCATGGTCAGCAAGGCGGGCTGGTAGGACGCGGCGTTGAGCGCGCCGGGCTTGCCCTGCGCGTCCAGGAAAGCGTTGACGATCAGCGGCCCGGCGATGCCCGCCGCGGACCAGGCCGTCAGGAGCCGGCCGTGGATGGCTCCGACCTGGAACGTGCCGAAGAGGTCGCGCAGGTAGGCGGGGGCCGTCGCGAACCCGCCGCCGTAGAAGGAGATGATGACGAACGCGAGGGCCACGTAGAGGACGGTGGACGTAGAGCCGGCCAGCGCCAGCACGGTGTAGAGCACGGCGCCGACGCCGAGGTAGACCATGTAGATGCGCTTGCGGCCTGTGACATCGGAGGTGGCGGACCAGGCAAAGCGGCCGGACATGTTGCCGATCGAGAGCAGCCCCACGAAGCCCGCGGCCACTGCGGCGCTGGCCAGGGACGTGCCGTCGGGCTGGCGGAAGAAGTCCTGGATCATCGGAGCGGCCTGCTCAAGGATGCCGATCCCTGCCGTGACATTGCAGAACAGGGCGATCCAGACGAGCCAGAACTGCCTGGTCTTGACCGCGTTCCGGGCGGAGACGTTGTCCGTGGTGACCAGCGAGGCGGCCTTGACCTTTGCGGGGTCGAAACCTGCCGGTTTCCAGCCCTCGGCCGGAACTCTGATGGTGAACGCGCCGAACATCATGTAGGCCAGATAGACGACGGCGAGGGTCAGGAAGAGCTTGCCCACCGACTCACCACTGGCCACCCAGCCCTTGGCCCCGGAGTTGGGATCGTACATTTTCAGCAGGGCCGTGGAGACCGGGCTGGCGATCAGGGCGCCGCCGCCGAACCCCATGATCGCCATGCCCGTGGCCAGTCCGGGCCGGTCCGGGAACCATTTGATCAGGGTGGAGACCGGGGAGATGTAACCGATCCCCAGTCCGATGCCGCCGACGACGCCGTAGCCGAGGTAGACGAGCCAGAGCTGGTGGCTGAAGATGCCCAGGGAGCCGATCAGGAAGCCGCTCGCCCAGAACGCGGCGGAGGTGAACATCGCCTTGCGGGGCCCGTTCCTGTCCACCCAGGTGCCCATGATGGCGGCCGAGAGGCCCAGCATCACGATCGCAACGGAGAAGATCACGCCGATCTCGGTCAGGCTCGCGCCGAAGTGCTTCACCAGCGCGGTCTTGTAGACGCTCGTCGCGTAGGCCTGGCCGATGCACAAGTGCACCGCGAGGGCTGCCGGGGGGACGAGCCACCGGTTAAATCCCGGCGGGGCGATGGTTCGTTCGCGGTCCAGCCAACCCATAAGTACTCCCCCTGCTCGTCAACGGACATCGGTGTCCAGCACATTGCGGAAACGGCCCTCTGCCAGGGCCTCTGACCGAGCTTCCGGTAGAGGGCCGTTGCCTCCGGCAATCATGGTGCAGATCGTCAGCAAACGTACTAGTTATGCGCCAAGCGGTAGGGAATCCGCGACGAACGGTGGTGCGGCAGCCGCACCGGGCGCTACTTGCCCAGGCCGGCCTTCCGGAGTGCCTCGGCCATCGCGGTGTTGACCGGCGACGGCGTGGGGGCCGGCTTCTGCGGTTGCCTACCCGGCGTCCGCCGGTCGGCTGCCGGTTTCCCGGACGGCTGCCTTCCGGACGGTTGATCCGACGGCTGGGTCGACGGCGCCTGCGAGGCAGGCTGCGACGCCGGCTGCCGCGGACGTTCCGGCCGCGAGTCCGCACGACCGCCAGCCGGGCGATCTCCGGCACTGCGGCCGCCCGCCGCACGACCGCCGGAGGCCGGTTCGTCGTCGAGCCTGAGGGTGAGCGAGATGCGCTTCCGCTCCGGATCCGCCTCCAGCACCTTGACCCGGACCACCTGCCCGGACTTCACCACCTCACGGGGATCGGAGACAAAGCGGTTGGCCAGGGCCGAGACGTGCACAAGCCCGTCCTGGTGCACCCCGACGTCGACGAACGCGCCGAACGCGGCCACGTTGGTCACCGTTCCCTCCAGCACCATGCCGGGCCTGAGGTCCGAGATCTTCTCGATGCCTTCAGAAAACGCTGCCGCCGCGAAGGCCGGACGCGGGTCACGGCCGGGCTTCTCGAGCTCGGCGATGATGTCCTGCACGGTGGGCAGGCCGAAGGAGCCGTCCACGAAGTCCTGCGGGTTCAGCGCCGCAAAGCTTCCCGCAGCGGGCGCTTTACCGGCGGCCGCCTTGATTTTCCGGGCCACGGGGTAGGCCTCCGGATGCACGCTGGAGGCGTCCAGCGGCTCCGCTCCCCCGGTGATCCGCAGGAAGCCGGCGCACTGCTCAAACGCCTTGGCGCCCAGCCGCGGGACCTTCTTCAGCTCGCTGCGCTTGGCGAAGGGCCCGTGCTCGTTCCGGTACGCCACAATGTTCTCGCTCAGCAGCGGCCCGACCCCGGCCACCCGGCTCAACAGTGCGGGCGAGGCGGTGTTGACGTCCACGCCCACCGCGTTCACGCAGTCCTCGACCACCGCGTCCAGGCTGCGGTCCAGCTTCGCGGCCGTGACGTCGTGCTGGTACTGTCCGACGCCGATCGACTTCGGCTCAATCTTCACCAGCTCCGCGAGCGGGTCCTGCAGCCGCCGGGCGATCGAGACGGCGCCGCGCAGGGACACATCCATGCCGGGCAGCTCCGCCGCGGCGAGCGCCGACGCCGAATACACCGACGCCCCGGCCTCGGACACCACAATTTTCTGCGGCTTGTTTTCCGGCCCGGAGGAGAGCTGCTTGAGCAGTTCGGCGGCGAGCTTGTCCGTCTCCCTCGACGCGGTGCCGTTGCCGATCGCGACGAGTTCGACCCCGTGCTTCGTGGCGAGGCCCACGAGGGTCCGCAGCGCCTCGTCCCATTTCCGGGCCGGGGCGTGCGGGTAGACGGTGTCCGTCGCGACCACCTTGCCGGTGCCATCCACCACGGCGACCTTGACGCCGGTGCGCAGTCCCGGGTCCAGGCCCAGGGTGGCGCGGTTCCCCGCCGGCGCGGCGAGCAGCACATCGCGCAGGTTCGCGGCGAACACACGCACGGCCTCGTCCTCGGCGGCGGCGAACATCCGGCTGCGCAGGTCTGCCGTCAGCCGCGCCAGGACGCGCGAGCGCCAGGCCAGCTGCGCGGTCTGCAGCAGCCAGGCATCGGCGGGCCGGCCGCGGTCGGCAACCCCGAGGAACCTGGCGACGGCTGCCTCGTACCGGCCGCGGGCGGCGGTGAGGGCGGCGTCGTCGTTCGGATCAGCCTCGGCGAGGTCCAGCTCCAGCGCGCCGTCCTTTTCTCCGCGCAGCAGCGCCAGGACACGGTGCGAGGGCATTCCGGCCGGCTGCTGGGAGAACTCGAAGTAGTCCTTGAATTTCTGGCCCTCGGATTCCTTGCCTTTCTTCACCCGGGACACCATCCGGCCCTGGGTCCATAGCCGTTCCCGGAGCGTGGCGGCCAGGTCGGCGTCCTGCGCTACGCGTTCCACCAGGATGGAGCGGGCACCGGCGAGCGCCGCGGCCGGGTCCCCGATCGAGTGTTCGGCGTTGAGGTACTTGGCCGCCTCGCGCTCCGGGTCCAGTTCGGGGCGCTTGAGCAGGGCGTCGGCGAGCGGCTCCAGTCCGGCTTCGCGGGCGATCTGCGCCTTGGTGCGCCGCTTGGTTTTGAACGGGAGGTAGATGTCCTCCAGCCGCGATTTCGTGTCGGCGCCGACGACGGCGGCCTGCAGTTCCGGGGTCAGCGCGCCCTGGGCGGCAATCGCCTCGAGGATACTCCGGCGGCGGTCCTCAAGCTCGCGCAGGTAGCGCAGCCGCTCCTCCAGCTCGCGGAGCTGGGTATCGTCCAGGGTGCCGGTCGCTTCCTTCCGGTAGCGGGCGATGAAGGGCACGGTGGACCCGGCGTCGAGCAGATCCACGGCGGCCTTGACCTGCCACGGCAGAACGCCGAGCTCGCCGGCGATCTGGGCGGCGATGCCGGACTCCTGGGTGTGCGGCGTGCCGGTCTGTGGTGAGCCGGTCTTCGCGGACGGGCCGGAGGCGGGCGAGGCGGGTGAGGCGGGGCGCTGCGGGTGTTGGGTCACCAAACCATTTTGCCTTACCCCGGTCAGCGGCCGGGCTCGCCCGGAGGAGTAAAGGGCTCCTGCACGTCCTGAACAACCTCGTTGCGGCGCAGGAACCACGGCTTGAACGGCGGATCAAAACGGGCGAATCGTGGCGGCCCCACAGGCTTCAGCCCGGCTAGCTTCAGTGCCTCCTGGAGGCCATCGTTTCGCCGTACAAAGGCCGCCTCCGACCCGCTGCCGGAGAACCGAAGGGCGGCTGCCAGGGAACCTGGCTGGGCCCGGACTCTAACGTCTGGGTTCGCCGGGACCGGCGCCGTCTCCGCCGTCACCCCAGCGGGGAGCACAAAGGCCACGATGAAATCAGCGGGCTCTGCGCTTCCCGGCAGCGGGCCGCTTTGCAATACCGGCGCGGTCATCGCCAGCTTTTGCGACGGCCCGGGCCCCTGGATCACCGGGGCCGTCATCGCCAGCTTCCGTTGCGCCGTGTTGCTGCCGCTGATGTAGTTGAACAGGTGCCGGAAGGCAGCATTCCCGGCGCGGTCGAAGGTCGCTTTGACCTCTATTTCCGCCACAGCGTACGCGGGATAGCGGCGCAGCTCGAAGTGCGCGTAGCGCTGGACCAGCTCATACGGTTGCTGTTCGGTCATAGTCCTCAGACCCTACGCCGGTCCTGCGACAGGAACCAGAGGGGCATTGCCTGGTTCCTGTCCCGTGTTTGACTGTCAGAGGGCTTTGATAGCTTGAATAGCGGAGGCACCAACAACGGGGCACCAGCAACGGGGGCACAGTGTTTTTTCTTGAACCAGAGGTACCGGGCTCATCACCGGATCTGGTCTACTCCGCGAGCGACCTCGTGGTGGCAGCGAGTTGCGAGTATCAGCTGCTGCGCAAACTCGACGAGAAGCTGGGCCGGTCCCCCAGGGCTACGTTCGAAGACGACGAGATGCTCAAGCATGCAGCGGTGTTGGGTGACCTCCACGAGCGCAAGGTCCTCGGCGGTTTCGTGGCGGAGTTTGGCCACTGGGATCCGGCCACCGGGCACGGCGTGTACGACGTCGTCCCGGCCGAGGCCATGGACCGTGCCACGCTGGCGGCCAAGCACGCCGAGTCCATTGGCGCGCTGCGTGAGGGAGCCGACGTCGTCTTCCAGGCCGCCTTCTTCGACGGCCAGTTCCACGGCCGCTCCGACTTCCTCGTGCGGCACGCCGACGGTAGCTACGCCGTGTTCGACACCAAACTCGCCCGCCACGCAAAAGTGACGGCCCTGCTCCAGCTGGCCGCCTACGGCGACCAGCTGCTGAAGGCCGGGATCCCGGTGGACCCGGCGGTGACACTCGTCCTCGGCTCGACGGTGCAGCTGCCCGGCGGCGGATTCGACTACGTGCGAAGCCACCACAAACTCTCCGAGATCCTGCCGGTTTTCCGCGAGCGCCGCGAGCGTTTCCTCGCGCTGACCGCCGCGCACATCGCACAGCCGGGACCAGTGGGCTGGGGCGCCCCCGGGCTCACCGCCTGTGGCCGCTGCGATTACTGCCAGGAGCAAGTCAAAGCCACCGACGATCTCCTCCTCGTGGCCCGGATGAACTCCGTGCAGCGCAAGAACCTCCACGAACGTGGGATTCGTTCAGTCACTGACCTGGCGCAAGCGACCCTCACCAAGCCCACCCCTACGCTCCTGCGCCTGCAGGAACAGGCGCGGATGCAGAGCGGCGTTGGCCCTGCCGACGGCGAAGTCTGCTACCGCAAGGACGGCGAAGAGCACACCATCCGCTACGGCGTCCTGCCCGGGAACACCTTGGCCGAGCTGCCCCCACCGAGCCGGGGCGATATTTTCTTCGACTTCGAAGGCGATCCGCTGTGGCAGGACCGCGCCACGGGAGTGTGGGGGCTCGAGTACCTGTTCGGCGTGATTGAGGCGCCCACCGAGCCCGGCAGTCCGGGGATTTTCCGGCCATTCTGGGCCCACAGCCGGGAGGCGGAGAAGCAGGCGTTCCTCGATTTCCTTGACTATGTCGAGAAACGCCGGCGGGACCACCCGGACATGCACGTCTACCACTACGCACCGTATGAAAAAACGGCGCTTCGGAAACTCTCGGTGATGCACGTTGCCGGGGAGGACATCGTGGACGAGTGGCTCCGCGAAGGCCTGCTGGTGGACCTGTACCAAACGGTCCGGAACAGCATCAGGATCTCCGAGAACTCTTACAGCATCAAGAAGCTCGAGCCGCTCTACATGGGGGCGAACCTTCGAACTGGCGAAGTGAAGGATGCCGGCGCCTCCGTGATTGCCTATGCACGGTTCTGCGACGCGAGGGACAATGAGCGGCCCGACGAAGCGGCCACAATCCTCGCCGGGATCTCCGACTACAACGAATACGACTGCCTCTCCACGCTGGAGCTCCGGAACTGGCTGCTCGGGCTGGCCAAGGAACGCCGGCTGGAGCCGCACGGCGCGGAGGCGGGCGCGGCGTCCGGCGCGGAGGCGGGCTTAGAGGACGGCCCCGACGACGACGGCTCGGCACGAGCCGATGCCGCGCTGGCCCCGGCTGAGCTGGCACTGATGGAATTTGCTGAGCCGGGCAGCGGCTTGTCCGAGGACGACCGTAAGGCCGTCGCCATGCTGGCCGCGGCCGTGAGCTACCACCGCCGGGAGCGCAAGTCGTTCTGGTGGTCGCACTTCGACCGGTGTGAGCACGGTCCCGACACGCACGAACGGGACCGGAACGTTTTCCTCGTCGAATCCGCGGAACTCCTCGACGACTGGCAACAGACGGGGACCAAACTTCCGGAGCGGCGGGTCAAGCTGACCGGCTCCGTGAGTCCCGGGTCGGACCTCCGCGAGGGCAGCAAGTGGTTCCGCATGTACGAGCTGCCTCTTCCCGCCGGGCTGGAGGGTACCGGCAAGAACGGAACCGGGCGGAGCGGATGGTTCGGCACGGAGGTCCTGGAGCTGGGGCGTGAGGACGGCAAGGACACCGTCATCATCCGGGACCGGCTGCACCGGAAGATACCGCCCTACAATGACCTCCCCATTGCGCTGACGGAAGACCAGCCCCTCGCGACCAAGAGCCTCGAGCAAGCACTGGCAGCCCTCGCTGACACGGTGGTCGCCGGCCTGGGGTCCGGTTCCCTCCCCCGCCATCCTGCGCTTGACCTCGTCCGGCGTCAGCCGCCGAGGCTGGCCGCCGGAGCTTCACTGCCGCAGCCTGGTGCCGGACCGGACCGCTTCATTGAAGCCATCACGGCGGCCGTGCTGGCCCTTGACCACTCCTACCTGGCGGTGCAGGGTCCGCCCGGAACGGGCAAGACCCATGTGGGGTCCCACGTCATCGCCCGGCTCGTGGCCCGCGGCTGGAAAGTCGGCGTCGTCGGCCAGTCGCATGCGGTGGTGGAGAACCTGCTGAAGACCGCTGTCACGAAGGCCGGGGTCGAACCGGCGCGGGTGGCCAAAGACGTGAAGCACAACGACGCCCTGCCGTGGGCCCGGCGCACCGGCAAGGACGTTGCGGAGCTGTTGGGTGCGCCTGGAGGCGCCCTCGTCGGTGGCACGGCGTGGACCATGACCGGCGCCACCGTCCCGGCCGGCTCCCTGGACCTCCTGGTGATTGACGAGGCCGGCCAGTTCTCGCTGGCCAACACCCTTGCCGTGGCCCAGGCCAGCAGCCGGCTGCTCTTGCTCGGCGACCCGCAGCAGCTGCCGCAGGTCAGCCAGGGCAGGCACCCCGAGCCGGTCGACGACTCTGCCCTGGGCTGGATTTCCGCAGGCCACGCCACGTTGCCGCCCGAGCTTGGCTACTTCTTGGCCGACTCGTGGCGGATGAACTCAGAGCTGTGCCTGGCCGTCTCGGAGTTGTCCTACGAAGGCCGGTTACGTTCCGCCCCGCCCGCGGATCTGCGCCGTCTGGAGGGTGTGCCCGCGGGGATTGAGACGGTGATGGTGCCGCACAGCGGGAACACGACGTCGTCGGCCGAGGAGGCTGCCGAGGTCGTCGGGCAGGTGCGCCGCCATTTGGGCCTTTCCTGGCACACCGCAGACGGAGCCCGGCCATTGGAGGCGGCCGACATCCTGGTGGTGGCTGCCTACAACGCACAGGTCAACGTCATCCGCGATGCGCTGGACGCCGCGAATCTCTCCGGCGTGCGGGTGGGGACCGTGGATAAGTTCCAGGGACAGGAGGCCGCGGTCGTGATTGTGTCCATGGCATGTTCTGCGGTGGCCGAGGCTCCGCGGGGTACGGAGTTCCTGCTCTCGCGGAACCGGATCAATGTGGCGGTGTCCCGCGGCCAATGGCGTGCCGTGATCGTCCGCGCGCCCGAACTGACCAACTACCTCCCCGCCCACCCCGAGGGTCTGGAGCAGCTGGGCGGCTTCATCGGCCTGTGCCAGAGGTCAGTCCGCGCCTAGCTTTCCTTGCCGAGTAAGGGGAAGTGCTCATTCTTCCGTGGCATGCGGGACATGCTCATTCTTCCGTGGCACGCGGGACATGCTCATTCTTCGCCTCGACCAGCGGACATCTAGGCATCATGCCCGTCGCACGCTGCCAAGGCCGGACATGTCCACTCTTCGCTGACCACTCCACGGAACATGCCCATTCCTCGCCAGCCACCCCACGGAACATGCCCATTCCTCGCCAGCCACCCCACGGAACATGCCCATTCTTCGATGGCCACAGCATGGGACATGCTCATTCTTGCCTTCGACCAAGGGACATCTAGACATCATGCCCGTCGCACGCGGCCAAGGCCGGACATGTCCACTCTTCTCCACCCACCCAACGGAACATGTCCATTCCTCGCCAGCCACCCCACGGGACATGCTCATTCTTGCCYTCGACCAAGGGACATCTAGRCATCATGCCCGTCGCACGCGGCCAAGGCCGGACATGTCCACTCTTCGCTGCCCACTCCACGGAACATGCCCATTCTTCGCTGGCCACCCCACGGGACATGCTCATTCTTGCCCTCGACCAAGGGACATCTAGGCATCATGCCCGTCGCACGCGGCCAAGGCCGGACATGTCCACTCTTCGCCACCCACCCAACGGAACATGTCCATTCCTCGCCAGCCACCCCACGGGACATGCTCATTCTTGCCCTCGACCAAGGGACATCTAGGCATCATGCCCGTCGCACGCGGTCAGGGCTGGACATGTCCCGCGGTGGCGGGGTCCGGTGCAGTGAGGCCCTCGGCCAGCAGGAGTGCCTCATCCAGCACGGCGCCGAAATTCACGGGCTCGTGTGCAAACCGGCCCAGGAACAGGCCCGAGAGACCCTCAAGCGTGGGCAGCAGTCCGGGCTTCGCCGATCCGCCGTAAATGACCGGCAACCCCGGCACGCCGGCGGCGGTGAGCTGGTCCCGGAGCCGGCTGACGACGTCGGACACGTACGCGGCGGCGGCGGGCTCGGCCGCGCCGATGGCCCAGACCGGTTCGTAGGCCACCACCAGGCGGCCGGCGAGGTCCCAGTCGCCGTCGACGGCCGACTCGATCTGGCGGAACACAAAGTCCGCCGCGGCCGCCGCCTGCCCGCCGTCGCGCTCCCCCACGCACAGCAGCGGGGTGAGCCCGGCGTCGTCCGCGGCCCGGACCTTGAGGGCCACCATGGCGTCGTCCTCGCCGAAGTGCTGCCGGCGTTCGGCATGGCCGATCTCCACGAGCCGGACGCCGAGTTCCGCGAGCATGGACGGGGCTACTTCCCCGGTCCATGGCCCGTCCGACCAGCCGCAGTTCTGCGCACCGAGCAGCAGCGGTGAACCCGCCAGGAGCCGGGCCGCCGCGGGCAGGACTGGGAAGGACGGGATGACAAACGGGACAACCCGCCCGGCCGCGAGGGCCGGGCGGGTGTCCACTTCGTGTTGCAGCCGCTCGAGCCAGTCCAGGCTGTCCCGGTAGCCGAGGTACATCTTCGTGCTGACCCCCACCAGGATGCGGGTGTTGGAGGTCTGGCTGCCGGGGCGCTGCTGCATGTGTTGGTGCTTTCTGCTGGATCCAGTGGATGGGCGCTGGACGTCGCGCTGGAAGTGAGGCCGGGGGCCTTTACTGCTCCAGCAGCTCGTCGGCCTTGTTCTTGAAGCGGCGGGTCGCGAACATCATGGCCGCTGCCAGGAACGGGAGCACGCCGAGGGCATAGACGCCCATGGTCCCGGTCTCCGAGGCGGTCATCTGGTTGACCGAGGTGCGCAGGATCGGCGCGACGAAGCCGCCGAGGTTTCCGAGCGAGTTGATCAGGCCGATCCCCGCGGCCGCGGCGGTTCCGGTGAGGAACGCCGTCGGGTAGGACCACGCGATGGGGCCGATGGAGAGGAACGAGCACACGGCGAGGGTGATGAAGATGATGCCGAGCGCCGGAATGTGGTTGGCGCCGGCCCACGCGGAGCCGAAGATGCAGAGTCCGGTGGAGATGAACAGCCCGGTGCCCCAGACCCGGCGGCGGATCACGGTGTTCGCGGCCTTGCCGATGAAGTAGCAGGCGAAGATGCCGAAGAACCACGGGATGGCTGCCATCAGGCCGACGGCGATGCCCACCTTCTGGCCGGTCAGCTGGGCGACCTGCTGCGGCAGGTAGAACGTGACGCCGTAGACGGCGATCTGCAGGCAGAAGTAGATGACGGTGAAGTACCAGACCTTGCCGTTCTTCATGGCCGCCAGGACGCCGCGCGGCCCGGACTCTTCCTTGACGGTGTCCTCGAGCGCCATGACCTCCAGGAGCGCGTTCTTCTCGTCCTTGTCCAGGAACTTGGCGTCCTGCGGGCTGTTGATCAGGAAGAAGTACGCGGCGACGCCGGCGACGACCGCCAGCATTCCCTCGACGAAGAACATGACCTGCCAGCCCTGGACGCCGGGGACCTGGTCGCCGATGTTGATCAGCCAGCCGGACAGCGGGGCGCCCAGCATCTGGGAGAACGGCTGGGCCAGGTAGAAGATGGCGAACATCTTGACGCGGACCTTGTTGGGGAACCACGCGGCCAGGAACATGATGACGCCGGGGAACAGCCCGGCTTCGGTGACACCCAGCAGGAACCGCAGGATGATGAAGGACGTCTCACCCTGCACGAACGCGAAGCAGGCCGAGACGATGCCCCACGTGATGGCGATGCGGGCCAGCCATACCTTGGCGCCGAATTTGGTCAGGAGCAGGTTGCTCGGGATCTCGAACAGGGCGTAGCCGATGAAGAAGATCCCGGCGCCCAGGGCGAAGGCGCCGGCGCTAATGCCCTTGTCCACACCCAGGGCAGCTTCGGAGAAGCCGACGTTGGTGCGGTCCAGGAAGGCCACCACATACAGGATCACCAGCATGGGCATCAGCCGGCGGGAGGCCTTGGAGATGGCCGATTTTAGGACCGGTGTCTCCAGTAGGTCCCGGGTGGACGTTGTTGTTACGGTCATCAAAAAACTCCTCGTCGAGCAATCAGTGGTGTAACTCAGGGGGGTGAATCAGTTGCATGAAAGTGGCCGGATAAGGCCAGTCCAAAACGAGCCAGGCCGGCTCCGGCCGGAGAAAACTAGCGCGAAAAAACCATCATCAGGACGCCGGCCACGCAGGCCAGGATCCCGACGGCGAGGTAGATCTTCCGTCCTTTGCTCCAGGCTGCGAATCCGGACGCGCGGGTTTGGCTGTGTTGTGCCACGAGGCTTCTTCCTTAGTGCATGTAGAGTCCGCCATCCACATTCAGCGTCTGGCCGGAGATGTAGCCGGCGTCCTCGCTGATGAGGAAGGCGATGGCTGCTGCGATGTCCCGGGTGGAGCCGACCCGGTTGACCACGAGGTCTTTGGTGAGTTCGTCCTTGCGTTCCTTGCTGAGGGTGCCGCCCATGATGTCGGTGTCGATTGGCCCGGGTGAGATGGCGTTGACCGTGATGTCGTATTCGCCCAGTTCACGGGCCGTGGCCCGGGTCAGGCCGATCACGCCGGCTTTCGCCACGGAGTACGGCGTCTTGGAGAAGGTGCCGCCGCCACGCTGCGCGGAGACAGAGGAGATGTTCACGATGCGCCCGATCCTGTTCTTCACCATGGATTCCGCGACGCGGCGGGTGGCGTAGTGGACGCCGTTGAGGTTGATGTTCAGCACCCGGTCCCATTCGGCGGCGTCGAGTTCCAGGTAGGGCACCGGAGAGCTGACGCCGGCCACGTTGGCGAGGGCAACGATCTGCGGCAGTTCCGCCTCGATGGCGTCGATTGCCGCGCGGACCGAGCCTTCGTCGGAAACGTTGGCGCCGGCGCCGAAGGCCTTGACGCCGTGCTCGGCTGCCAGTTCCTTGGCCGCCGCCTTGCAGAGTGCGTCATCGAGGTCGATGATGCCGATGTTCCAGCCCTGTGCGGCCAGGTAGCTGGCGGTGGCGCGGCCGATGCCGCGCTCGGACACGGCGCCGGTGATGATGGCGGTGCGTTCTGTGGGGAAAGTGCTCATGGGAAGGCTCCTGAAGTGAAAGAGGAAGATGCGGAATCAGCTGATGGGGGCGGGGCCGAGCTCGTCGATGAGCTTCTGCATGGCCACGTACGCCTTGTTCCGGTAGGCGATCAGTTCCGGCGTGCGCTCCGCCGGGACGTTCAGGAAGCCAGCTCCGGTCTTGGTGCCCAGCTTTCCGGCCTCCACCAGGTCGGTGAGGATCTTCGGGGTGGCGAACCGTTCCGGGAAATCGGTCTGGAGGGACTTGTAGCAGAAGTTGTAGACGTCCAACCCTGCCATGTCGGCGATCGCGAAGGGCCCGAAGAACGGCAGCCGGAAGCCGAATGTGGTGCGGACCAGGGTGTCGACGTCCTCCGCGGTCGCGATCTCCTGCTCCACCAGCTGGGCGGCCTCGTGGAACAGCGCGTACTGGAGCCGGTTGAGCACGAAGCCGGTGACGTCCTTGACGACGGCGGTCTGCTTGTTGGCCGCGTGCACGAGGTCGCGGACGGTGCCGACCGTCGCGGCCGAGGTGCCGGCATGGGGGATGATTTCCACGCCCGGGATGAACGGGGACGGGTTGGAGAAGTGCACGCCCAGGAAGCGTTCCGGGTTGGTGACCGGCTCGGACAGGTCCGCGATGGAGATCGTAGACGTGTTGGACCCGATGATGGCGTCCGGGCGGGCGGCCGCGCTGATGCGGGCGAGGGTCTGGTGCTTGATCTCGATGACCTCGGGGACGGCTTCTTCGATGAAGTCGGCGTCCGCCACGGCCTCCTCGATGTCCTTGGCGGGCCAGAGGTTTTCCTTCAGGATTGCGGTGGCGCCTTCCGGGAAGAGCCCGGCGGCAACGAATTCGTCGGATTCGGCCAGGAGCCGCTCGTAATTCTTCTGGGCCACTTCCGCTGACACATCCGCGAGCGCCACCCGGGCGCCACCGAGTGCCAGGACCTGTGCGATCCCGCCACCCATGTAGCCGGAGCCGACGACGGCGATCTTGCGGGCGGCGTTGATGGCGGCTGCGGTTGCTGTTGATTCGGTCATGTTCAGACTGCCTTCGTGTATTCGGGTTCGTACGAGCAGATGGCGTCCACCTTCGCGGCGGAGGAGGAGTTTTCGTCGAAGCGGTGGCTCAGCCATTCGCCCACGAGCTTCTTGGCCAGTTCCAGCCCGATGACGCGCTGCCCCAGCGTGAGCACCTGGGCGTTGTTGCTCAGGACAGACCGCTCCACCGAGTAGCTGTCGTGGGCCGTGACGGCGCGGATGCCGGGGACCTTATTGGCCGCGATCGCCACGCCCAGGCCGGTGCCGCAGATCAGCAGCGCCCGGTCGGCGTCGCCGTCGGCGATCTTGCGGGCCGCGTCGACGGCGACGTGCGGATAGGCGGTGGAGTCATTGGCGCCGACTCCCACGTCCTGCACGGACGCCACGCGGGGGTCGGCTTCGAGGAGCGCCTTCAGCGCGTTCTTGTATTCGACGCCGGCCTCATCGTTGCCGATGACCACGCGCCAGCCTGTTGCTGTGCTCATGCTTGTGCTCCTTGTTCCGCCGGCTCGGGGGTGCCGGGCCGGGATCCTGTGTCTGCGGTGTCGGTGTGGGTGGATATCCGGGTCGCGATGAGGGCGAAGGACACCGCTCCGGGGTCGGGGTGGCCGAGGCTCTTCTCGGCGAGCGGGCGGGCCCGGCCTTTGAGCGGACGCAGCCCGGCGGTCCGCTCTGCGGCGGCTGTGGCGGCGGCCGCCGCCGCCGCGAGGGAACCGGCCACTGGTGTGCCGGCGTCGAACGCGGTGAGGAAAGCGTCCTGGAACGGCAAGAGTGCGTCCACCATGGTCTTGTCCCCCGGCTCGGCCTTGCCGAGCGCGGTGATGGCATCCACGAAGGCCGTGACCGCGGCGGCCGCGTCCTCGCCGCTGTAGCTGTCCTGGTTGCCCAGGGCCTGTCCGGCGGCGATGATCGCCGAGCCCCAGAGCGCACCCGAGGTGCCGCCGGCGCGTTCGCTCCAGGCCTCCCCCGCAGCGGTCAGGACCCGCGACGGCGAGGCGCCGCCGTCGTTCGCGGCAGCCTGTTCGGCCGCGGTGACTGCCGCGTCCACGCCGCGGCGCATGCCGATCCCGTGGTCGCCGTCGCCGGCGACGGCGTCCAGGCGGCCCAGTTCTTCCTCATGCTCGACCACCACGTCCCGCGCCTGGCCGAGGAAGTCGGCGGCCATCCGGCCGAGGGCTGCCGCCGCGGCGGTGGGCCGTTCGACGTCGGCGGTCTCTTCGGCGTCCGGACCGGCGAGTTCGCGGCGGGCACGGGGTGCCAGGTTTCCCTTGCGGAACGCCGGGGTGTCGGCCGGGGCGGCCCAGTACTGCTCGAGTTCCTCGTCCAGCCACAGCAGGGTCAGGGACAGGCCGGACATGTCCAGGCTCGTGACGAGCTCGCCGCATTCGGGTTCGACGACGGTGAGCCCGGCGGCGGTGAGGAGCTTCTCGATCTTGCCGAACAGCAGGAAGAGTTCGTCGTACTTGACCGTGCCAAGGCCGTTGACGATTGCGACCACGCGGGTGCCGGCGTCGTCCGGTTTGTCGGCCAGGAGCCGGCTGACCAGGAGTTCGGCCAGTTCGGAGGCGGTGGGCATGGGGTGGTCGGAGATGCCCGGTTCGCCGTGGATGCCCAGGCCCAGGGACATGTGCCCCGCGGGGACAGAGAACAGCGGGGCCTCCGCGCCGGGCAGCGTGCAGCCGTCGAAGGCCACGCCGAGGGACCGGGTGCGGTAGTTGGTCCGGATGGCCAGCCGTTCGACGTCGTCCAGGCTCAGTCCCGCCTCTGCGGCGGCGCCGGCGATCTTGAAGACCGTCAGGTCCCCGGCGATGCCGCGGCGCTTCTCGATCTGCTCCAGCGGGGCGCTGGCGATGTCGTCGGTGACCAGGACAGTGCGGGTTTCGATGCCTTCGGCGTTGAGGCGCAGCTGGGCCTGGCCGAAGTGCAGGACGTCGCCGGCGTAGTTGCCGTAGCTCAGCAGCACGCCGCCGCCGGCGTTGGCCGTCTTGGCCACGCGGTAGACCTGGCCGGCCGCGGGCGAGGCGAACATGTTGCCGCAGGCCGAGGCGGTGGCCAGTCCGGGCCCGACGAGGCCGGCGAAGGCCGGGTAGTGCCCGGAGCCGCCGCCGACCACCAGGGCCACCTGCCCGGAGGCGACTTCGGTGGAGCGGACGACGCCGCCGTCGACTCGGGCCACGTAGCCGCGGTTGGCCGCAACGAAGCCGTCCAGTGCCTCATCCGCGAAATCAGCGGGATTGTCGAAGATCTGGGTCATGGTTCCTCATTGAATCCGTGTTGGAGAACTGATGCTGTGGGTAGAGAGGTGGGGTGGTGCGGCCGCCCCCCAAGTGGCTTGACGGCCGCACCACGCGCCGGTGTCGGCGCCCGGTCAGGCGCTGGCGAGTACCGTGGCTGCCGGCAGCTGTCGGCCCTGGGCCACCTGGCTCCTGCCGAGGGCGTAGCCGTCGGTCTTCGGCAGGACCTGGCGGCGGAGGTAGTCCTGGTTGCTGGCCGTGACGCTGAGGCCGTCGCCGCCGTAGTGCTCGGTGCACAGGATGCCCTGGAAGCCGACGGAGAGCGCGGTCTTGAACGCCTCGCGGTAGTTGATGAGGCCGCTTTCCATCGGGGCCGGCATCGCCACGTAGGTGTCCCGGGCGACGTCCTCGTCGCGGATGTAGTTCTTCATGTGCCAGTAGTTGGAGTACGGGAGAGTCTTGGCGACCATCTCGCGCCAGTCCTCGATCGGGCGGTGCAGCCGGATGAGGTTGCCGATGTCCGGGTTGATGCCGACGTTGGCCAGGCCGATGTCCTGGACCAGCTGAACGGAGGAATCCGCGGTGCCGAGGTACGTGTCCTCGTACATTTCGAGCGAGAGCAGGACGCCGACCTCGGCCGCGTGCTGGCCGAGTTCGCGCAGGCGGCTCACAGCCTTGCCCCACGTTTCCTTGTCCCCTACCGGGTCCTTGTACCCTTCGACGGTCCAGAACCAGAGCTGCTTCTGCTGCTCGGCGGTGATGGCCTGGTGCAGTCCGAACGAGACGACCTCGCAGCCCAGCTCGGCGGCGGCGTCGATGGTGCGGTGGCTGTACGCCAGGTTGGCTTCCCAGTTGCCTTCCTCGATCACGCTGCGGCGGATGGCCGAGATGACGGGGATGCCGATGCCGACGTTGTCCGCGGTCTGCTTGAACTCGGCAAGCCGCGGAGAGCTCAGGTCGCCGGGGCGGACCCAGCTGTCCGTGAGGTCGGCATTGGCAAAGCCGGCGTCCTTGACCTCACTGAGGACCTCGGCCCAGGCGGAGGCGTCGGCGTCGTTGATGTGGCTGCCCTGCGCGTCGGTCCCCGGGAACTGCAGGAGCGCTGCGGTGATGGGCCAGTTTTCGGCTGTATAGGCCATGGGTTCACTCCTTCGTGGAATCCTGTTTCCTATAGGATTTACTATCTATAGGGATGTTGTCAAGGTCACACCCCCGGGTTACGGGCGCTTCGCGGCGAAGGCCGCGGTCGCGAAGACCTCCGGATTCAGGACGTTGGCAGGGCGCTCCCCTGCCGCGACCGCCAGGATTGACCCAATGGCGCTGGCAGCGACGTCCCGCGTGAAGTCCTCGGTCCAGCACAGGGAATGCGGGGAAAGCACCACGTTGTCCAAGGTCAGGAGCTCGTCGTCGGGAAGCAGGGGTTCCGGCTCAAAGACGTCCAGGCCGGCACCGGCGATCCGGGCGTCCCGCAGGGCGTCCCGGAGGGCATCCGTGTCCACGAGCTTTCCGCGGCCGATATTGATCAGGTAGGCGCTTGGCTTCATCCGCGCCAACGCGGCCGCGCCGATCAATTTTTCGGTCGCCGGTGTCAGCGCGGCGCAGAGCACAACGTAATCCGAGCGCTCCAGGAGCTCGTTCAGGCCCAGCAGCTTGACGCCGAGTCCGGCGGCCTCCGCGTGGCGGCCGCTGCGGTTGTTGCCCACGACCTTCACCCCGAGCGGGGCCAGGAGGCGGGCGAGCTCAGCGCCCACGCTGCCGAAGCCCACGATGCCGACCGTCTGGCCCACCAGCGGCGCGCCGCGGTAATGCTCGCGCTGCGCCCAGTCAGAGGTCCTGGTCAGCCTGTCCTTGGCCAGGAGCTTGTGCGAGAGCGCCAGGAGCAGCGTCAGTCCCGCCACCGCCAACGGCCGCCGGATGGCATCCGGGGTGTTGGTGACAACGATGCCGGCGCGGGTGCAGGCGTCCAAGTCGATGGTTTCGTAGCCGGCCCCGAACCGGGCAATCAGCCTCAGGTCCGGGGCGTGGTCCACGGTGCGTGAATCGAAGGCGATGTGCCCCAGGGACAGCACGGCCCGGACCCCGGCGAGGTCGGCCAGCGGAACCGGGTCTGTGTAACTGGGCAGGACGCTCCAGCTGATGCCATGCTCGCTGAGCCGCTGCAGCCCCAGATCCCCGTGAATGGAGCTTCCGTCCGGCCGCGCGGCGTCGGCCGTGACGGCCACGGTGAACGGCGAGCGGGCGGTGCCCGCAGTGGTGGTTCCCGCCGCCGGGGCGGCCGCCGTGAGGGCGACCGCCGTCGTCGTCAATGCATTTGTTGCTGTGCTCATGCGTCGGTTCGGCTTTCTGTCTGCGTTGCTGCGGCCTTGTCCTTGATGGGTTCGCGGACCAGCACGGTGTATGCCACTGCGGCCAGGGCGGCGATGACGCCGCCGATCACGAACGACGGCGCGTAGGAGCCGGTGGCATCGGCGATCACACCGGTCAGCAGAGGGGCAAAGGCGCCGCCGAAGTAGCCGCCGAAGTTCTGGATGGCACCGACGGAGGCAACCTGTGAGTTGTCCACGATGTCGCCGGGCATGGCCCACGCGGCCGCCTGCATGGTGGCGACGAAGCCCAGTGCCACGGTCATGACAGCGATGGCGAGCGGGAGGGAATCTACGAACGGGATGAGGCAGATCAAGATGCCGGCGGCAATCGCTGCAATGGACATCACGTGGCGCTTGGCCAGCAACGGATCGCGGCCGGCCTTCTTCGCGTAGCGCGTCATGACCCAGCCGCCGGTGATGCCGAGGATGGCTGCGCCGAGGTACGGAACAGCCGCAAGCCAGCCGGAGCTGGCGATGCTGGCACCGCGTTCTTCCTGCAGGTAGAGCGGCAGGAAGACGATGAAGATGTTCCAGATCCAGATGACGCAGAAGAATCCGGCCATCATGCCCCAGATTTGGCGGTGCTTAAAGAGTCCGAGCCACGAAACCTTCTTGGCAGTCAGGAGCTGGGTGGTGCGCTGGCTTTCAATGTAATCCAGTTCCTTCGCGCTGATGCGCTTGTGCTCTTCGGGAGCGCGGTAGTAAAGGAAGAAGGCCAATGCCAGCACGATGCCTGCGACGCCGAGGAAGAGGAAGATGGCCTGCCAGCCGAACGCGAGCATGATGGCGGTCAGGACGGGCGGCGCGATGGCGGGTCCCCACTTGGAACCGCTGTCCCAGATGGCGGTGGCCTGTCCGCGCTCGGCCCGGGGGAACCAGTCAGCGGTGAGCTTTGCCGACGCCGGCCCGTTGGGGGCCTCGGTGATGCCGAGCAGGACGCGGAAGGTGACGAATTGCCACATCTTGGTGCCGACGGCCATCAGCGCGGTCGCGATGCTCCAGCCCGCGATTGCGAGGAAGTACATCCGTCGGGCGCCCAGCTTGTCCACGAGCCAGCCAGCGGGCAGCTGGGCAAAAGCGTAGGTCCAGGAGAACACGGTGCCCAGGAGGCCAATGTCCGTCCGGGTCATGCCGAAGTCTTTGATCAGTTGCGGCGCGGCGATGGAGATCGCACTGCGGTCCATGTAGTTGATGATGCCGGCGGCCAGCGCCCAGCCGAGAATCCACCACCGCAGATTTTTGATGGTGCGGCGTGTTGCGGACTCCTTGGGCCCTGCGGCCAAAGTTTCTGTTTGCACTCTTCACTCCCTTGTGACTCCCCATGCCGGCACCGTAGCCGTCACAATCGAAGATCCTATAGGGTCTTCGATCAGCTGTGAAGGGGGTCACAAAAAGAGGGCTCAGAAGCCGGGCGTGGCGCGCTGTTACGCGGTGTTGGGCCCGCGTGCGTCAGCCTGGGAAGTGAGCCTCATTCCGCGGGAGCGTCCGCGATGGCGCGGCCGCGCACCTTTTGCACGTGCTCGGCCATGGCGGCTGCGGCCTTCTCCGGATCGCCCGTCGCCAAGGCATCCAGGACGGCCTGATGTTCGGCGATCGCGTGGTCGGCGTCGGTGATCCCCACTCCCCCGAACAGGCGGAAGCGCTGAATCTGTCCGCCGAGGGCGGCGTAGGCGGCCACCATGAACTGGTTGCCCGTCTGCTCCGCGATCAGCCGGTGGAACCGCTCGTCGGCCTCGAGGTAGCCGCGGAACTCGGCGAAGGAGGGCCCGCGCGGCGCGTCCTTGAGATCGGCGACTGCCCGTTCCAGTTCGGCCAGGTGGCCGGGCGTCAGCCGTGCACACGCCAGGCGGGCGTTCACGGGCTCGATCGCGAGCCGGGCTTCCATGAGCTCGGCGAAGTCTTCCCGGGTGAACACCGGAGCAACCCGGTAGCCCTTGAGGGCCACGCGGCGCACCATCCCGGTGTGTTCCAGCCTGGCGAGCGCCTCCCGCACGGGGGTGGGCGAGACGTCGAGTTCACGGGCGGTCCCGTCGATGCTGACCGCGGTTCCGGGTTCCAGCCGGCCATCCATCAGCGACGCCAGAAGTTCTTCATAAACGTGGTCCGCCAGGACCTGCCGGCTGACTGCGCGGCCGGCGGGGCGCCCCTCAGAATGGCTGCCGGTGGAAGCTAATTGCATCTTCAGATCCTATAGGACTAGGCACGGCGAGGCCCCCCTCCGGGACATGCCCATTTGCCGCCCCCACCGCTGGACATGCACCTCGCTCCGCACCATGGGCCCACGGGGGACATGCCCAATCCCGGCGCCAGCCACGGGACATGTCCAGTGGCCAATTCGTAGAGGGAACATGTCCCGGCGGCTCCGATGTGCAGGACGGGACATGCCCAGCCACACATGTCACCGCGGAGCATGTTCAGTCTCGGACCTGCCCTGCGAGGGACATGCTCATTGTTAGATGCGACCAGTGGGCAGAATGGCATTCTGCCCACTGGTCGTGGCGGCCGCTGGGCATGTCCCATGGCCATGATGCGCCGCGAGGAACATGCTCTCTCGTGCAGATCATCGCGGCACATGTCCGGCAGCGGGTGCGGCCCTGTGACTCGCGCACCCGGTCTCGGACCTGCCCTGCGAGGGACATGCTCATTGTTAAATGCGATCAGTGGGCAGAATGGCATTCTGCCCACTGATCGTGGCTGCGGCTGAGCATGTCCAACCGAGCGTGACCTGCGCGGCGCGTGCGGCGCCGCGGGAGTCACCGCACCGCAGTTGGTCCTAGTTCTGGTAGGCCGGGTAGTCGGTGTAGCCCTCGGCGCCGTCGGTGTAGAACGTGGCCGGATTCGCCTCGTTGACCGGCAGGCCTTCGCGCCAGCGGCGGACCAGGTCCGGGTTGGCGATGGCGGGGCGTCCGACGACGACGGCGTCAGCGTGGCCGTCCGCGACCAGCGCCTTGGCTTCGTCGCGCGTGGTGACGATGCCGAAGCCCGTGTTGATCAGGAATGTCCCGTTGAACCGTGCGCGCAGGTCCTGGACAAGCTCGCTGGTGGGGTCCTTGTGCAGGATGCTGAGGTAGGCCAGCTTCAGCGGAGCCAGCGCGTCCACGAGGTGGGCGTAGGTGGCCCGGACGTCAGCCGCATCGAGTTCGAGGGCACCCTGGACATTGTGCTCCGGCGAGATGCGGATGCCAACACGGTCCGCGCCGACGGCGTCCACCACTGCCTGGGTAACTTCAATCACGAAACGAGCCCGGTTCTCCGGAGAGCCGCCGTAGACGTCGTCGCGCTGGTTGGCGGCCGGAGTGAGGAATTCGTGCAGCAGGTAACCGTTGGCCGAGTGAAGTTCGACGCCGTCGAATCCTGCCTCAACCGCCTTGCGGGATGCCGTCACGAATTCGTCGACAATGCCCGGCAGTTCCTCTGTGGTCAGGGCGCGCGGGACGGGGAACGCCTGCTTGCCCTCATACGTGCGGGTCTCGCCGTCGATGGCAATGGCGCTGGGTGCGACTACTTCGTAGCCACCGGTAGTGTCCTGGTGAGTGACGCGGCCGGCGTGCATGACCTGGGCGAAAATGCGGCCGCCCTCGGCGTGCACGGCGGCTGTGACGTTGGCCCAGCCCGCGAGCTGCTCGTCGGTCACGAGGCCGGGCTGGCCCGGGAAGCCGCGGCCTGTGTGGCTGGGGTATGTGCCTTCACTGACGATCAGGCCGAGCGAGGCGCGCTGACGGTAGTGTTCGACCACCAACGGGCCGGGGATTCCTTCTTTGCCGGAGCGGACGCGGGTAAGCGGCGCCATGACGAGCCGGTTGGGTAGTTCCAGCTCGCCTAGGGTCATCGGGGAAAACAGCATGCGCAGTTCCTTTCGCAAGGGGTTGGTTCATTGGCGGCAACTGCGAGGCGTCTGCAACTATTCCCGCGTGAGACTCGGATCACTACGGGTGGACGATGATCTTCACCGCGGTGTCGTTGTGGTTGATCAGCGTGTCGAACCCCTTGTCCACCAAGTCGTCCAAGGCGATCCGCCCCGTAATGAAGGGTTTCAGGTCGACTTTTCCTTCCTGGACGAGCTTGATGGCGGCTTCGTGGTCGCCGCAGTAGGCGATGGTGCCGCGCAGGTCGATTTCCTTCAGCACCACTTTCTGCATGTCGACCGTGGCCGGGTGCCCCCAGATCGAGACGTTGACGACGACGCCGGCGGGCCTCACGACGTCGAGCATAGTGTCCAGCACCGCATTCACACCGGCACATTCAAACGCCGCATCGGCCCCGGCACCGTTGGTCAGTTCCAGCACGCGCGCCTTGACGTCCTGAGCACTCGGATCGAGCACGTGATCCGCGACCCCGGACGAAGTCGCCTTGTCTTTGCGGGCTGCAGACAGCTCGGTAACGATCGTGGTGACGCCGATGCCTTTGAGGACCGCGGCGGTCAGCAGGCCGATGGGTCCGGCACCCCCGACGACGGCGACGTCCCCGGCTTTGACGCCGCTCCGGCCGACGGCGTGATACGCCACCGCAAGGGGTTCGATCAGTGCGGCCTCGTCCAGGGGGATGTCGCCGACAGGGTGCACCCACCGGGTGTCGACGACGATCTTCTCGCTCAAGCCGCCACCGCCGCCCGCCAGGCCGATGAAGCCCAACCTGGTGCACAGGTTGTAGTGGCCGCTGAGGCAGGGACCGCATTCATTGCACACGTAGTACGGCTCCACGACGACGTTGTCTCCGACAGCCAGACCGCTGACGCCTTCCCCCAGCTCCTCGACGGTGCCGGAGAACTCGTGGCCGAGGGTGACCGGGGCGGCCTCGTGGGTGAGCCCGTGGGGGTGGCCGGGCGGCGGGGTGAAAATGGGTCCTTCCAGGAATTCATGGAGGTCGGTGCCGCAGATACCGCACCAGGCCACGGCGATCTTCACCGTTCCCGGTCGCAGCTCCGGCTCTTGAATGTCTTCGATCCGGAGATCCTCGCGGGCGTGGAATCGTGCTGCTTTCATGGTGTTTCACCTTCGCAGTCCAGGACCGTGGATGCGCCCGGTCAGGCGCATCCACGGAATAAAAGTTGGATTTTCACAGCGGGGCCGTAGCCCCAGTCTGGTGGCCGTGCCTGAGATTGTCACGACCCCGTGAGTCAGCGCGTGCGGTTAGCGCGCGTGATGCGTGGGCTGCAGCTCGAAGACCGGCGTCGGCAGTCCTTCCATCCTGGCCTTGAGCTGCAGGGCAAGATAGTTCGAATAGTGCCGGCTCTGGTGCAGGTTGCCGCCGTGGATCCACAGGTTCTCCACGTTGGTGGGCTTCCACATGTTGCGCAGTTCCCCCTCCCACGGCCCCGGATCCTTCGGCGTCTCCGATCCGAACCCCCAGCACTTGCCGACGGCGTCCGCCACCTCGGGCGAGACCAGATCAGCCAGCCAGCCGTTCATCGACCCATACCCGGTGGCGTAAATAATGACGTCGGCATCCAGCTCCGTTCCGTTGGCCATCACGACGGAGTTGCCGGTGATCTTGCTGACCTGGCCATTGGCCAGCTTGACCCGGCCGTCGATGATCAGCTGCGAGGCGCCGACGTCGATGTAGTAGCCGGAGCCGCGCCTCAGGTACTTCAGGAACAAGCCGGAGCCGTCAACGCCGAAGTCCAGATCAAAGCCGGCAGCCTCGAGCTGGGAGTAGAACTCCGCGTCCCGGCGGGCCATCTCCGCATAAACAGGAATCTGGGCTTCGGGCAGAATCCGGTACGGCAAGGAGGCAAACAGCAGGTCGGCTTTCTCCGTGGTGACGCCGTTGGCCAGCGCCTCTTCGGAGTACAGCCCGCCGAGAGCGAGGTCCATGAGGGATTCGCTGCGGGCAATATGCGTCGAGGACCGCTGGACCATGGTGACGTCCGCGCCGTGTTCCCAAAGGTCGGCGCAGATATCGTGGGCCGAATTGTTGGAGCCGATGACCACGGCTTTCTTGCCGGTCCAGTCGCCACCGCCCGGGTGCTTGGACGAGTGGTACTGCTCCCCCAGGAAGGACTCGGCGCCGTCGAACGTGGGGACGCTCGGGTACCCCGATACACCCAGGGCGAAGACGAGCTGCTTCGGGCGCAGGGTGACCGGTTCGCCGTCGCGCATCACCTCAACCACCCACTCCTGGGACGTTTCGTCGAAGCGGGCGTTGGTGCACTCGGTTTTGGACCAGTAGTTCAGTTCCATGATCCGTGTGTAGTTTTCCAGCCAGTCGCCGATCTTGTCCTTGGCCGCGAAAACCGGCCAGTCGTCGGGGAACTTCATGTAGGGCAGGTGGTCGTACCAGACCGGATCGTGCAGGTGGAGGGACTTGTAGCGGTTACGCCAGGAGTCACCCGCGCGCTCATTCTTTTCGATGATGATGGTGGGCACTCCGAGCCTCCGCAGCCGCGCGCCCAGCCCGATCCCGCCCTGGCCGCCGCCGATGATGACGGTGTAGGGCTGGTCTTCGTAGCCGAGTCTCGCCTCCTGCTCCTCCTTCAGTTCCAGCCAGGATTTGCGTCCTTTGGTGATCTCGTGGGCGACCCCCTTGTCCCGGTTGGGGCCCTTCTTCTCCTCAAAGCCCTTCAGTTCCTGCATGGTGGTGAGCAGGGTCCAGCATTTGCCGTTCCGGAGGCGCAGATGGGCGTAGCCCCGGGCCTGGGCGGTCTCAAAGTTCACCCAGGCCTCGGCATTGGCGGCGTCCCCGGTGGCGTCCTCGGCGAGGGTCCAGTCGCTGGGCTGCACGTCGCCCAGGGTCGCCTCGAGCATGCGCCGGATGTCCTCTTTGCCCTCCAGCGTCTTGAGGTTCCAGGTGAAGGAGACGAAATCGCGCCAGTACGAGTCGTCGTCAAAAAGTTCCAGTGCGGCGTCCGTGTTGTGGCTGCGCAGTGCCTCATCGAACTGCGCCAGCCACGCCCCGGCGACGCCGTTTGGTGTCTCAGGCATGTTTCCTCTTTCCATTGCTGACAGGGGGCCGCTCCCGTTGCGTGGCGCCTAGACCACGGAGTGACCCGCATCACAAGTAAAAGTCGCAGGGGGTTACAATCGGGTTACACGGAGCTCTCAAGCTGTCGGCGGGCGCGCAGGTTGGCCGACGGCGGCAGGGACCCAGCCGGGTGCGACGATTCGAGGGCGAGTTGAGGGAATGAGCATGCGGCAGGGCAACGGCCCCATCACGCATCCCTCGGACCTCAGGTTTTCTGCACCGGCGGAGTACGCCCGAATTCTCCGGGCGGCGCACGAGACCACGATTTCTGGCACTCCGGATCCGCACCTCTCGCCGTCGCTTATCAAGTCCTGGCAGCGCTCCCTGGCTCTGGGCATCAATCCGGACCAGCACCGGCCCCTGCACCGGCATGAAGTCTCCGAGGCGCGATCCCTCAGCGCCGGCCATCGGCTGGCTGCGGTGATGCCGGCGCTGTCACAGCTTCTAGCCGATGAGACCGTGACCGGACGCCATCTGCTGATCGTCACCGACCACGAGGGCGAAGTGCTGTGGCGCGTCGGCAGCAAGCAGGCCTTGCGGCTCGCGGACTCGCTGGAGTTCGTGGAGGGCGCCGACTGGTCCGAATCAGGGGTGGGCACGAACGCCATCAGCGAGGCCTTGGTGACGGGTGCGCCGGCGCAACTTTTCTCGGCCGAGCACCTCGTGCGGACCCACCATGACTGGGCTTGCACCGCATCCCCCATTCGCGACCCTTTGACCGGCGACATCGTCGGCGTCCTGGACGTCTCTGGCCCGTTCGAATCGGTCACGCCGGACAGCCTGCGGCTGGTGCGTTGCGGAGTGCGGCTCGCAGAGGAGCTGCTGAAGTCGGCCCCGTTTCCCGACGGCGGCGTCGGGCGCTCGGGGCAGCGGTCCCCGGGTGGCGAGCGGGCAGTGCGCGACGGCGGCGCCCGACCCCAGCTCGTGCTGCGGCTCCTGGGGGACGCGCCATCCGCGGCGGTCGACGGCGGCATCAGCCGTCCGCTGACTGTGCGCCGCGCCGAGATCCTGGCCCTGCTGGCCTCACGTGATCAGGGCTGGAGTGCCGAAGAATTGGCGTACGAGATCCATGGCGATGCGGGCACCGGTGCGGCGATCCGGACCGAGATGCACCGGATCCGCGCCATTCTGGGCGATGTCCTGGAAGCGAACCCCTACCGATTCTCTTCAACCCTTAACGTCGTGACCGACGTTTCCGACGTGGCCGGTCATCTGCGGGACGGTCGGGTTGCCGAGGCGTTCGCGGCGTATCCGGCAAAACTGCTCACCCGTTCGGTCAATCTGGCGCTCGGGTTCATGCGCGACGAGCTCAACACGGCCGTGGGAGCTTCCGTCCGGTCAAGCGGTGATGCCCGGCTGATGCTGCAGTGGTGCACGAGCGACATGGGGTCCTTCGATACGGCGACTGCGGCTGCCGTGGCTGCCCTTATGGGGCCGGACGACCCGCGTTGCCAGCTCGTGAATGCCCGGATGGAACGGGTGGACCGGGAATTGCGAGCCTAGCCACGGATTAGGGCGGCGGCGGGGCGACCCCCGGGCAGCCTTGGCCTTGGGGATTCTGCAGGCACGTGTCTGCGTAGTTCCTGGTGATCGTCCGCCAGACACTGACGGTCTGTTGCGGCGAGGTGAATTGCCCTTGGCCGGGGATGGGCAGCGGCGGTCCGCCATTGACGGAGTAGGTTCCCTGGAAATGCGTCGTCAAAACCACCGGGAAGTCGCCGGTCTGGGTGTACACGTGACTCGTCAGGGTCTTCTCGCCCCAGCGATCCTGTGGAAGCGGTCCGCCGGCCACCGCTTGCGGGCCGAGAGAGGAGCCGTCGCCATAGCTCCAGGAGTACTGCACCGGCTTAGCGGTGACGTGGACGGCCTGGGCCAGGATTGTGATGTCGAACTGCTGATCTGCGGCGCTGGCGAAGAAATTGGTCTCGGCGCCCCGGAGCGTGTTGGGGCTGGGTTGGGCCGTAGACAGTCCCGCAGTTATGGGAAGCCGCTGGAACTCCCTCTGGATCATTGCGGCAATTCTGGGCAGCAAATCCGCCGGCCGGGGATCGAAGAGGCACGTTGGGCCGGAGTGAAATGACCATGTCGGGTTCGCGATTCCAGCTGGCGCCTTCAGCCAAACGACCGGAATACCTTCTTTGCCGTCGGGGCCGTTCTTGCAATCGACGAGGACTGCAAGACAATCCGCATCAAAGTCGCCTCCGCCCAGATGGCATTGGAGTTCGTATTTGTATTGGAAGGGGTCTGAATTCTGAACTCCAGCCTGGGTTCGAACGAAGTCATTCAATGCTGGGTCCCAAGCCCAACCTCCTACATGCGCGTCCTTGTGCCCCCACCCACCCGAAATAGAAGGGTCCCCCGCTCCGTCCGCAGAGGCTGGGGGAGCCGATGCGCACACCAAGAGGAACACCGCTAGGAGTGCGCGCCCAAGACGGTGAGGTCGAAGAGTCCTCATTGCTTACCGACAATGTTTCCGACATCATCAACATGCCAAGCGTTGTTGCGGTATGCAACGAGGAGAAGGTTGCCCGTATCGTCTCTTTGCTCTCCCTTCTGCGCGACACTCCCGTCGGCCCTGACGTATGTCAACGGGACTTGATGAACCTGGACAGCAACCTTGTAAAGCCCGTCGGCTCCAGCTGAAAATGTCGTTTCCACAGCAGGAGTGGTGATCTGACCACCTATCAGCCAGCGTCCGTCTTGATGCCAAGGGATGATGTCGCGCTTGGCCTCTCCGCATGGAGAGCATGCGGTAGAGGTGACGCTTTCCAGGGGGCCCACGTCGCCGGTCTCGTACCCGTAGCTGAGGAGTTTGAACCAGTACCGCGCAAACGCCTCCAGTCCTTCCTTCGTCTCCGCCTTCGCAGCTTCCGGCAACTCGGGTACAGGCACGTTCTGCGCCTTGCCGGTCGCGTCGGCGGGCTTGTAGCTGGCAGTAGGTGTCGGAGTTGCGCTCGGGGTGGCCGGCCCTGAGGGACTCTGCGAAGCAGCAGGTGGAGATCCGGGAGGCGGCGTTCCGCCCCCGCTGCACGCTGTGGCCGACATCAGGGAGATCGACACACAAGCGACCGCACAGGCTCGCCAGGGACCGGAAAGCGAAGTGCGAGATGTCATGGTCAGCTACTCCCCCGATAGAAAATCAAGACGATCGAAGCCAATTTGTGGCTTAAGGGTAACTGAGATCACATTTTGCCGGTCAAAATTATCCACAGGCAGCATATGCCCGCCCCTCGGACCGGCAGAACACCCCGGCAGTCCCTTGCCAGTCCTTTAGCCCCTAGCCAGCGACGGCCTGATTCAGAACAATGAACCCATGATGTTCGAACACGAAGACGGCAATCCGATCCTCACACTTGACGACGACCAAGCCTGGACATTGATTGAGGGCACAAAGCACGGCAGGCTCGTGGTCACTGTGGCCGGAGAACCCGACATTTTCCCGGTGAACTACGCGGCCAGCGGCCGGAAACTGTTCCTCCGCACCGCCCCGGGAAACAAACTGGCCGAGCTCACCATCAACTCGAAGGTGCTCTTCGAAACCGACGGGATCCTGTCCGACGAAGCATGGTCAGTAGTCCTGCGCGGCACTGCGCGCGTGCTCGACCAATCGGCGGATATCGCCGACGCCGAGGCCCTCGGGCTGAAACCGTGGGTTCCAACGTTGAAGGACTTCTACGTCGAAATTACGCCGACGTCGCTCAGCGGACGCCACTTCCAGTTCGGCGAACACCCGGAGCGCGAAATCTAACGCCCGACGGCGGCTACCGACCCGCTGTTCCCCGGCCCGCAGTTCCCCGGTCGACGCCCCCCGGTTCGCTTCAGACCCGCGCCCCGAGGCTGCTGCCCGACGGCTGTTGCCCGGCGCCAAGACTTGGCACCCGCCTAGACTTAAACAATGGCGGACAAGCTGACTCCGGAGCGGCGCAGCTGGAATATGTCCAGGATCCGGGGCAAGAACACCAAGCCGGAAATGCTGGTCCGCAGGCTGCTGCACGCGAAGGGATACCGCTACCGCCTGCACGGCACCGCGGGCGGCGGCAAACTTCCGGGCAACCCCGATCTCGTCTTCGCCGGCCGCCGCAAAGTCATCTTCGTCAACGGCTGCTTCTGGCATTTCCACGACTGCCGGGTGGGCCAGCACGCACCCCAGGCAAACGCCGAGTTCTGGGAAACCAAGCGCACGCGCACCCGGAACCGCGACGCCGCCCAGCGGCTTCAGCTCGAACTCGATGGCTGGGAAGTCCTCACCGTGTGGGAGTGCGAACTGAAGGACCGATCGGCGTTGGAGCTCCGCCTCGATGCCTTCCTCCAGGGCCCTCCCCTCCACAGTCCTTTCCTGCACAGCCCGGCCCGGCCCGGGACGAGCCCTCCTGAGGATCTTCGCTGAGCAGCAACGCCCCGCGTGTCGCGCGGCCCACCTCCAGTGCAGGCTGAACGACCTCAGCTAATATTCGACTCCGGGGGCGATAGGCATTATTCGGTCAGTACCAACGCGTACTGCAAACACGGGAGAGCGCACGATGCCGCACTTGCTGATGTCCAACGACCAGCCCGAAACGGCTGCTGCGCCAACAGATTCCAGCCCCACAGATTCAGACCCCACAGATTCAGACCCCACAGTTCTGCCGTTCCGTCGCCTCGGCCACACGAGGCTCCACGGCTTCCGGCCCCGCCCGCTCCGCGGAGCGAACCCGGATCTGGAGCCGCTGCGCCGGCAGGCAGCCTCGATCATTGATGAGGTTCTGGCTGGCACCAACCCGGAAGAAGCTGACGTGCGGGAGAAACTCCAGTGGCACGTCGCCAACAACCCGGGCCAGCCGGAAAAGGCGCTGCTGGAACATTTGCGAACAGTGGCCGACCAGCAGGAATCCGCCTAGCCGGCGGACCTGTCGATACTGGCCTGCCGGAGCACTTCGCCCCACGACTGCTGGGCAAGATCTGCCACGGCGGCCAGGATTTCCGACGGCGGTAGCGACAGATCCAGCGGGAACTCAACAATGTCGATGTCGGTATTGAGAATTCGGCGCAGCTTGATTTCCCCGGCTCCCGGGTAAACAATCCACGCCGTCGGCACCCGCAAGGATGTGCAGTAGGCCAGCATCCGATAGTGGTCGCCCGAGAGGGACGCGCCGATGTCGGCCGCGGCCTTGTACTTGGCGTCGTACACCATCACGGGCCGGCCGCCGAGGAAGTGGACGGCACCGGGCTGCACCACAATGCGGTCCGAGTCGCGGACGGCCTCGTTCAGCAGGGCGTTGTAGCGCAACCGCATTTCTCCGGGGTAGGCGGCCATGGCTTCGCGCAGGGCTGTTCCCACGAAGTCCTCGAACACCTTTGCCATGTCCACCACGAACGACGCCGACTGCTGCTTGCCGTCGCCGGCCTCCGCCGACGCGTTCCGCAGGATCAGTTCGGCGAGCCGAAGAGCGGCGTGGTAGCGGGTGTTCATCCGGCTGGGCCGCCACTGCGGCAGCGGCGCGCCGGACTGAAGGCGCGTCACGGCGTCGAGCTTTCCCTTGAGCTGGCGCAGGCGGCTCAGGACTTCCGGCCGAACCCGCGGCACCTGGGACATCCGTTCCAGTGCGGCGCGCAGAATCCGGTTCTCCGCGATGTCCTCGGTGAACTCGTCGTAGGAGACTTCCAGCGGAACCAGCATGCCGGGCCGGCGGGAAATCTGGTCCGACATCCGGATCCGGCCCTTGACGGTCCGGAGGGATTCTTCCACCATGAGATACCCCTGCAGCACGCCGCGGCTCAGCGCCCGGTCAGCGAGCTGCGCCAGGGATTCGGCCAGGGCGCTCCAAAGGTCGGTGTGCTCCACCGCGGCGACAGAATCGTCCCGGAACCCCTGGTCCCCCGCGTAGCCGAGCAGGAACAGCAAACGGCTCAGACCGAGCCGATCTTTCGGTCGCACCTCCAGCTGCACGGCGGGAGTGCGCACCGAGCCGACGGTCCCCACCGGTTCGACCCGGTACAGGCCCATGCCCATCGGCGAGGCCTTCGCCAGGCCGCTGGCGTTGACGTAGGCGGCAGTGTCCGGATCAAGCCGCTCCACGACGCCGACGGAGAGTTCGTCGAGGACAATGTGCCGGCAGGCCTCCGCCCCGCCGCGTCCGGATGAACCGCGACCTGATGAACCGCGACCGGCCGGACCGGCTCCGGATGAACCCCGGTGGTCCGAGGCCTCGCGGTCCGACGAACTGCGGTCCAGTGCTATGGCGTCTCCGGCCAGCCTAGGCATGCGCCAGGCGGCCCAGGAGTTGTTCCAGTCCGAACCGTTCCTCGAGCTGGGCGCGGTTGAGTTGCCCGTGATAGTGCTCCTCCAGCAGCGGCATGAGCTCGTATTTCCAAATTCTGCGCAGGCCCTTAGGCGTCTGCGCGGACTTCTTCATGAAGTACGAGGGACCGATCATGAGGTCGCGGTCCCACTCGTCGATCGCGTCGTTTAAAGCGTCAAGCAGCAGGGCCGGGGTCGTGTCCAGGTCACGGGCCTGGAGGAAGCGCAGCAGCGAGCCCTTCACCGGTTCCGTCTTCGGGTGCAGCTCGATGAAGGAGAAGCGCCGCCGGATGGCCGCGTCCATCATCGCGATGGAACGGTCCGCGGTGTTCATGGTGCCGATGATGTAAAGATTGTCCGGCAGGGTGAACGGCTCGTTGGGGCTGTACTGAAGGTAAATCCGGTCGTCACGGTATTCAAGCAGGAAGTACAGCTCGCCGAACACCTTTGCCAGGTTGGCCCGGTTCATCTCGTCGATGATCAGGAAGTACGGTTTGCTCTCGTTGCCGGGCTTGGCCGCTTCCTCGGCGAGCCGGCGCAGAGGTCCCGCCACGAGCTTGAAGGACACCTGTCCCTCGTCCGTCTTGTCCGGGCGGAAGCCCTCGAAGAAATCCTCATAGGCGTACGACGGGTGGAACTGGACCAGCTTGACCCGCTCGTCCGTGGTGTCGCCGGCGAGCTCGGCGGCGAGGTGTTTGGCGAGGTACGTCTTGCCGGTTCCCGGCGGACCGTAGAGCACCAGCTGCCGGTTCTCCTCGAGGAGTTCGGCGATTTCCTGCAGCGGCTCGAGGTCCATGTGCAAGGACGCGGCGAACTCCGGCGTCAGCGGCCGGAACCCGTCACAGGCCGGTTCGACGGCGGGATCCGGCGCGGCGCCGTCGCCGTCCTCGGCTTCCGCTTCAGCCGGCAGCAGCGCCTCAAGCGCCTGGATCACGCGGGTGATGTCCACGATGTTGCCGGAAGTGGTCAGCTGGCGCTGCACGTGGCGGGGCAGCCCGGTGGCGTCGTGTTCCTCATCGAACCAGCGGACCTTGCGGCGGAGCTGGCGGTTGTCTTTGGCATGCTCCGGTTCGCCGAGGACCACGCCGATCCGGACCTTGCCCGAGCTCTGGTAGAGCGCAAGGTCACCCGGCTTCATGACGGTCAGGAAGGCGAATACTGCGGTCTTGGTGTCCTCACGCTCCACGTAGCCGAGGTGCTTGTAGTCCTCGTCAACGGCATTCTGGACCAGCCCCGCGGAGACG
The DNA here is from genome assembly GCF_056399305.1 of Arthrobacter sp. 01N444. Lineage (NCBI taxonomy): Bacteria > Bacillati > Actinomycetota > Actinomycetes > Micrococcales > Micrococcaceae > Arthrobacter > Arthrobacter sp. 01N444. The sequence goes on along the minus strand of NZ_JBFTRB010000019.1, from coordinate 104,930 downwards.
CCGGGGTCCAGCAGGCGGAGGTGTTCGACGTCGAGCGTCACCGCTTCCTCGTCCCGCCACTCCCCCAGCAGCTCGGCGTTGTCGTGGTGGGTGCGCAGGAGCCAGGCGCGGCGGCCGGGGTCGCCGACCTTCCGCCACTGACTCACCAGCTGGCGTGAGTACCAGTCGATCCGCTGCCCGGCCTGCTGGTCCAGGTGCAGGCGGATCCGGTGGATGTCCGCCGAAATGTCCTCGTCGCTGTCCCCCTTGGCCCCGCCCACGAGGGAAGCGAAAGCGTCACGGATCTCCTGCCGTTCGACATCGGCCACCACGGGTTCGAAATAGCTGGGCCAGACCAGGAACTCAATGCTGCGGCGGATGGCCGGCTGGTCATCCGGGGTGCCGGCGACCAGCCGGTGGAAGGCCAGCGGATCCTTGACCGCGGCCTGGACGACGTGGGCCGGCCGCTGTGCGACATGCTGCACGAAGCGGCAGAGCCATTTCAGGTGGTCCCAGATGGTCCAGTTGAATTCCGCGGTGCGGTCCCGGATCACGCCGTGGTCCGTCATGCCCGCGTAGAGCTCGTCGGGGAGCTCCAGCGCAGGCTCCAGCCAGGATGCCGCCTCGGCGACGCGGGCCCGCTTGACCTTCAGCGACTTGACCTCGTGGGCAAGCGGCAGGGACTGGAGGAAGAGTAGCTCCACGGCCAGTTGCTTCGCCCCGCGGGTTGCGTCTTCCAGGTTCTGGCGCAGGTTAGTCATCATCGGCGCCTTGGGATCCGGAACGCCCCGTTCGAGGCGTTCCAGCAACTCCGCGGCAGCCTGGACGGACCACGTTTTGGTGCGGCCGTCCAGGGGGGACGCCTTGCCGAGCAACCCCGGGCCCAGCACAAACCACGCCGCGTCTTCAATCTCCTTGGAGATACCGAGGGCGCGGTGCAGGGCAGGCTTCTTGGTTGGGGTCATACGTTCAATTTACAGGCTTAAACTGAACGCGCCCATTTAACGCCGCCCCTAAACTACCGGCCAGTAGATTATGGACGGGCGGGCAGCAGACCCGGTTTCGCGCCGGGCCGGCGCTTCACGCCGAAGGTGAAATACGTGGCCGGACCGATGAAATTCACCAGCGTGGCGAGCCGCCACATGGCCTTGCTGCCGCGGATCTGCGCAGCCGGGCGTCGGCTGATGTCCGTCTGGGCTGCGACCAGCAGCGAGAGTTGGACGATGCCAGCCGAGATGGTTCCGAACCGTGCCATCGGCGAGAGTTCGTTCCACTTCTTCTTGCGGGTGTGCTGCTTGTGGATGTTCTGGTGCAAGGTGTTGCCTAGGTTGTGATGCATGTTCTTGTGCATGTCTTTGCCCATGTTCACGGCGACCACGCCTCCTTATGCGTCGGGATTGTTCATTCTAGGAGCCGTGCCGGGAACCGGAACAGAGGCTATGGGACCGGGTGGGCGCGGGTGTGGGGAGCCAGCCGATCCTTCTGCTCCGGCGTCAGCCGCAACACCCGGCCGGTTGCCTCGTCCACAAAGGCAAGATGGCTCGTGGCCCGGACACAGTCCTCCCGCGTGACGGGATCCTGCACCAGGTAGTGGATGTCGAAGCTGGCGCCCTTAATCGCCCCGATCCACAACTGGACGACGGCGGGCACGTTCCGGTACTCAAGGGTCCTGACGTACCTGATCTTGTGCTCGACGACGAGCGCCAGCGTCCCTTCCGGAATTTCATTGAAGAGCGGCACCAGCGGTTCGGTTCCCGGCAGCCCGGGACCCCGGGGCGGGCCGAAAGCCGCGATCCGTGCTTCTTCGAGGATCCGGACAATCTGGACGTTGTTGATGTGCCCGTAGGCATCCATGTCGCTCCAGCGCATCGGCACCTCCACCTCGAGGCGCCAGGGCTCCGTGGATGTGTTCTCCCCAGCGGCTGCACCCTTCCCGGCGGGGCCCTTCCCGGCGGGGCCTGCGGCGCTCAGCTGTGCACCGCCGTCGCGTCCTCCGCGGAATCCGCCACGGCAGAGTCTGCGTCCTCACCGGCGAACTGGGACATGTACAGCCGGTAGTACGCGCCCTGCAGGGCCAGCAGTTCGGCGTGCCGGCCCTGCTCGACGATCTGCCCGTCCTCCATGACAAGGATGGTGTCCGCGTCCCGGATGGTGGAAAGGCGGTGGGCGATGACGAAACTGGTGCGCTCCGTCCGCAGCGCCGCCATGGCCTTCTGGACCAGGGCTTCGGTGCGGGTATCCACGGAACTCGTGGCCTCGTCCAGGATCAGCAGCGACGGGTTCGCCACAAAGGCCCGGGCGATGGTGATCAGCTGCTTTTCGCCGGCACTGACGTTGTTGCCCTCTTCGTCGATCACCGTGTTGTAGCCGTCCGGCAGCGCCCGGACGAAGCGGTCCACGAACGTGGCCTTGGCCGCCGCCATGATCTGTTCTTCGGTGGCGTCCAGCTTGCCGTAGCGGATGTTCTCGTAGATGGTTCCGCCGAACAGCCAGGCGTCCTGCAGCACCATACCGACCTTGGCGCGCAGCTCCGAACGGCTCAGCCGGGTGATGTCCACCCCGTCCAGGGTGATGCTGCCGGAGTTGAGCTCGTAGAAGCGCATCACGAGGTTGACGAGGGTGGTCTTGCCCGCCCCGGTCGGTCCCACGATCGCCACCGTGTGGCCGGGCTCGGCCGTGAAGGACAGGTCCTCGATCAGCGGCTTGTCCGGCGTGTAGCTGAAGGTGACGTGCTTGAACTCGACGTGCCCGTCGGTCTTCGCCGGGAGGTGCTCGGTGGCGGTCTCGGCGTCCTGTTCGTCGGCGTCGAGGAATTCAAAAACCCGCTCGGCGGAGGCGACACCGGACTGCAGCATGTTGGCCATGCCGGCCATCTGGCCCAGCGGCTGGGTGAATTCGCGCGAGTACTGGATGAACGCCGTGGCGTCGCCCAGGCTCATGCTGCCCGACGCCACGCGCAGCCCGCCGACGACGGCGATCCCGACATAGCTGAGGTAGGAGACAAACTGCATGACCGGCATGATCATGCCGGAGACGAACTGGGCTCCGAAGCTGGCCTTGTAGAGTTCCTCGTTGCGCTCGTCGAAGCGGGCCAGCATGTCGGCGTCGCGGCCGAACACGCGGACGAGGTCGTGGCCGGAGAACGATTCCTCGATCTGGCCGTTGAGCTCGCCGGTGTTCTTCCACTGGGCGGCGAAGAGTTTCTGGCTGCGGGCGCCGATGATGCCGGCGGCCACGCCGGAGAGCGGCAGGGCGACGAGGGCGATCAGGGCCAGCTGCCAGGACACGATGAACATCATGATCACGATCCCGATGACCGTCAGGGCCGAGTTCACGAGCTGGGCGAAGGCCTGCTGGAGCGCCTGCTGGATGTTGTCGACGTCGTTCGTGACACGGGAAAGGATGTCGCCGCGCTGGCGGGTATCGAAGTAGTTCAGCGGCAGCTTGTTGAGTTTCTTCTCGGTGTCATCACGCAGCGTGCGCACCACGCGCATGACCAGCACGTTGAGGACATAGCCCTGGAGCCACAGAAAGATGTTGGCGACGAAATACATCACCAGCACCACGCTGATGAGGAACGCGAGCTTCTGGAAATCGATGCCGGCGCCCGGCACGACGTCCATCTTGGCGAGCATGTCGGCGAAGTTGTCCTGGCCCTGGGAGCGCAGTCCTTCGATGAACTGTTCTTTGGTGGCCCCGGCCGGGAGCTGCTTGCCGACCACTCCGGCGAAGATCACGTCCATCGCCTGGCCCAGGATCCTCGGGGCAATGACGTTGAGGACGACGGCGACCGTCACCATGGCGAGCACGGCGGTGATGCCGGCGCGCTCGGGTTTCAGCAGTCCCATGAGCCGTTTGGCCGAGGGCCAGAAGTGCTGGGCCTTCTTGGCCGGCACGGCGCCGAACATGCCGCCGTCGGCCTCGCCGGGCGTGTACTCCTCCTCGATGAAGTCATCTTCGATCAGGTCGGTGGCGTCCGTATCGGCAGCGGCCTGGCCGGCTGCGGTGGCCGGCGTGGTGGAGACTTTCTCGTTGGTGCTCATGCCACTGCCTCCGCGCTCAGCTGGGATTCGACGATTTCCTGGTAGGTGCTGGAGCTTTCCAACAGCTCCTCATGTGTTCCGCGGTCCACGATCCTGCCGTTGTCCAGCACGAGGATCTGGTCCGCATCGGCGATGGTGGACACCCGCTGGCCGACGATGATCACCGTGGCATCGGCCGTCTTGGCCTTGAGCGCCCGCCGGAGCCTGGCGTCGGTGGCGACGTCAAGGGCCGAGAACGAGTCGTCGAACAGGAAGACCTTGGGTTCGGTGACGAGCGCGCGGGCGATGCACAGCCGCTGCCGCTGGCCGCCGGAGACGTTGGTACCGCCCTGGGCGATCCGCGCTGCGAGGCCACCCTTCTTTTCGCGCACGAACTCCGCGGCCTGGGCGACCGTCAGCGCCTCCCACAGGTCCGAGTCCGTGGCCTCGGGCTTGCCGAAGCGCAGGTTGTGCTCAATGGTTCCGGAGAACAGGTAGGGCCGTTGCGGCACCATGGCCACGCGCTGCGTGATCTCGGCGCGGGCCAGATGGGTGACGGGGACGCCGTCGAGCAGGACCTCGCCCGACTCGGCGTCGTACAGCCGCGGGAGCAGGGCCAGCAGGCTGGACTTGCCGGCGCCGGTGGAGCCGATGATCGCCACGGTCTGTCCGGGCTCGGCCGTAAAGCTGATGTTGCTGAGCACGGGAGCCTCGGCGCCAGGGTAGGCGAAGGTCACGTTGCGGAATTCGACGCGGCCGGCCTTTGCCGCAGGCGCCACCGGGGTGAGTGATTCGTGGATGGAGGGTTCGACGTCGAGCACTTCACCGATCCGGTCGGCGCAGACCGAGGCGCGGGGAATCATCATGGCCATGAAGGTGCCCATCATGACGGCCATGAGGATCTGCAGGAGGTACTGGAGGAAGGCCGTCAGGGAGCCGACCTGCATCTCGCCGGCATCGACGCGCTGGCCACCGAACCAGAGCACGGCGGCCGTGGAGATGTGCAGGATCATGCCGATGGCGGGGAACATCAGCACAAACAGGGAACCGATCTTCAGCGAGACGTCGGTGAGGTCCTGGTTGGCCGCGCCGAAGCGCTCGGCCTCGTGGGGTTCGCGCACGAAGGCCCGGACCACGCGGATGCCGATGATCTGCTCGCGGAGGACACCGTTGAGCCGGTCGATCTTCTCCTGCATGGAACGGAAGAGCGGCATGAGGCGGACCACGAGGTAGCCCACCACGACCACGAGCAGGGGCACGGACACCCAGACGAGCCAGGACAGGTTGAGGTCCTCGCGCAGGGCCATGAAGATCCCGCCGATGCACATGATGGGTGTGGCCACCATGAAGTTCAGCGCCATGAGCATGAGCATCTGGACCTGCTGCACATCGTTGGTGCCCCGGGTGATCAGGGTGGGGGCGCCGAAGAGGTTGACGTCTCGCGCCGAGAAGCTGCTCACCTTGCGGAACACGCCGCGGCGCAGGTCCCGGCCGAACGCCATCGCCGCCTTCGAGCCGAAGTAGACGCCGGCGATAGCGGTGGCCACCTGGATCAGCGCGACGCCGAGCATGACGCCGCCGGTGCGCCAGATGTAGTCCGTGTCGCCGCGGGAGACCCCCTCGTCGATGATCTGGGCATTGAGGCTGGGGAGGTACAGAGCCGCGATGGTCGAGGCCACCTGGAAGATGACCACAGCCGCGATGTATGGCAGATACGGCTTGGAATAGCGCCGCATGAGGGTAACGAGCATGCCCACGAGTCCTTACGAAGACTGAATTATAGGGAGACCAAATTATGGGGAGAGCAAAGTAGGGGAGAGCTAAATAGTGAAGTTTATTGGAAGGCTGATTGGAGACTAGCCCATGGGACCGACAGCCTTAGCCACCCAACTCTACGAAAACCCTCGCCCGGGAGGAACATCGGGAGCTCAATATCATCCAAACGGCGTACTTAAGCGGCTGCTGTGGTCTCCCCCGCAACCGTCTCGCCGCACGAAGGCCCCGCAGCCGCCGCTCGGGCGGCCGCGGAGCCTCTGCGGTCCGGTACTGTGAGCCGGCGCTACTCGGTCCGGTGCCGGCCGTGGGTGGCGATGTAGTCGGCAGCCGCGCGCTGCATCTTGCGCTGCTTGGCGAGCTGCCGGCGCAGGGCCGTGAGCTCCCCGGCAACCCGGGCCTGTTCCGCGGCGATCGCACGCTGCTCGGCGGCCTGCTCGTGCACGGCGCGCAGGGCGTCCGCCAGCAGCAGCTGCTGCTCCGCGAGGAGCCGCTGGGTCTGGAGCATCACAGGTACGACGTCGGCGGCTTCGGGCCGGTCCTCGGCCACCAAGGTCCGGGTCCGCTGGCGGGCGGCATCGGGGAAGCGGGATTCGGCGCGCTCCCGGCTGAGCACCTCGATGAATTCCCGGTCCAGGTCAACGATGCCGGTTCCGCCGGCGGGCGAAGCTTCCTCGGCGGCGTCGTTCCCTGTGTAACCCGTGTTCCCCAGAGCCGGGGCCGTGGCACCGGCCATCGCGGCCATCCCGGCATCCGGGGCGTCCCCTGCGAGTTCGGCGGGTTCCGGCCGGACGTCGACGGTGCGGCGCAGCGGGCGTTCCTTGATGAACAGGATGGCCACCAGCGCCACGAGTCCGACGACTGCGGAGATCAGGAAGACCTCGGCGATCGCGTCGCCGTAGGCGGCACGCATGATGTCGCGGATCGGTGCCGGCATGTCCTTGAGGTCCATGCTGGCCCCCGCGGATCCGGCGGGAACCTGGATGCCGGCCGAGGCCAGCCCCTCCACGACGAGCTCCTTGACCCGGTTGCCCAGCACGGCGCCGAGGACCGAGACGCCGATCGCACCGCCGACGGACCGGAAGAAGGCCACAGAGGCGCTGGCCGTGCCGATATCCTTGGCCTGGACCGTGTTCTGGACGGCGAGGACGAGGTTCTGCATCAGCAGGCCCAGACCGACGCCGAGGATGGCGGTGTAGATACCGGTCAGCCACAGGTCAGTGGTGTGGTCCATGCTGCCGGCCAGGCCCAGGCCGCCGATCAGCAAGATGGCGCCGGCCACGAGGTACCGCTTCCACTTGCCGGTGCGGCTGATCAGCATGCCGGAGGCGACCGACCCGATGAGGTTGCCGGCGATCATGGGCAGCGTGAGCAGGCCGGCCTCGGTGGGGGTGGCGCCGCGTGCCACCTGGAAGTACTGGCCAAGGAAAGTCGAGGAGCCAAACATGCCCACTCCGACGGCCACCGAGGCGAGGATCGCGAGGGCGGTGGTCCGCTCAGAGATGATCTTGAGCGGGATGATGGGCTGGGCGACCTTGGATTCCACCAGCACGAGCAGGCCAAGGAGCACGATGCCGCCGCCCACCATGGCGACCGTCTGCCACGACCACCAGTCGTAGTAGTCGGGATTGCCGGCGAAGGAGACCCAGATGAGCAGCAGGCTGACGCCGGAGGTCAACAGGATGGAGCCGAGCCAGTCGATCTTGGCGGGGCGCTTGACGTGCTGGATCTTGAGCGTGACCTGCAGCAGGATGAGCGCGACCACCGCGAGCGGAACGCAGACGAAGAAGGTCCAGCGCCACCCCAGCGGGCTGTCGACAATGAAGCCGCCGAGCAGCGGGCCGCCTGCCGTGCCCACGGCCATGACGCCGCCCATGTAGCCGGAGTACTTTCCGCGGTCGCGCGGCGGAATCATGGAGCCGATGATGGCCTGGGCCAGGGCGGTGAGGCCGCCCATGGCGATGCCCTGGATGACACGGGCGGTCAGCAGCAGCGGGATGGTCTCGGACAGGCCGGCCATAACGGAGCCCGCCACGAAGATCACGATGCTCAGCTGGACGAGGACCTTCTTGTTGAAGAGGTCCGCGAGCTTGCCCCAGATCGGGGTGGTTGCCGCGTTGGCCAGGAGCGCGGCGGTGATCACCCAGGCGAAGTCCGTCTGGGTGCCCTTGAGTTCGGACATGATGGTGGGCAGCGCGTTGGCGACGATCGTGCTGCTCAGGATGGCGGTGAAGAACGCCGCCAGCAGCCCGGTGAGGGCCTCCATGATCTGGCGGTGGGTCATCGCCACAGGTTCTGCGGCGGTCTGGGATGCGCGGGATGCCCCCTGCGGAACGTCCGACGGGGCCGGGGACGGCCCTGTGGCGGCGGCGTGGCTAGCCATATATCTACTCCTCAACAATTTCGGTCGTATTCGTGGGTCCGGCCGTCGTTGCCCGGGCTGAGGTCCGGAGGGACTCAGCAAGTTTTTCGAGGGTGCGCGCCGTCAGTTCGACGTCGTCCTGGCTCCAGTCCTGCAGCAGGTCCTGGATGGTGGCCGTCCGCTGGTCCTCGATGAGACGCAGTTTCTCCGTGCCGGCGGCAGACAGGGCAATCAGCTGCGCGCGGCCGTCTTCCGGGTCCGGCCGGCGGACCACATAGCCGTGCTCTTCGAGGTCGGCGATGTGCCGGCTGAGGACCGGAGCGCTGACGCCGAGCCGCTCCGCAAGATGCGTGGCCCGGGATTCGCCCTCCCCCACAAAGCGCAGAACGCCTTGAAGCGCCACTCCGGTGTCCTGCCCGCGGGTCTGCCCCTCGCGGTGAGGGGCAGACCCGGCCGGTCCGCGCTGCGCAGCGGTGCTGCTGTGGTGTTGGTGCGCCTACGTGGCCAGGTGGGTGGGGCCGAACATCTGGAGCAGGGTTTCGACGACGACGACGTTGGGGCCGTCCGCAGCGAAGCCCGCCTTCAGGGCGTCCCCGACGTCCTCCGGGGCAACCCGGACGGCCGGGACGCCGAAGGACTCTGCCAGCTTGACGAAGTCGGGGCGGGCGAGCTCGGTGGCCGTGGCCTTGCCGAAGGCGCCGACCATGTATTCGCGCAGGATGCCGTAGCCGCCGTCGTCCACAATGAGCCAGGTGACCGGGACGTTGTGCTGCTTGGCGGTGGCGAGCTCGGAGATGGAGTACATCGCCGAGCCGTCGCCGGAGACGGCCAGCACTCTGGCGTGTCCGGCAGGTGCGCCGGCGGATGCGTCGGTGGTTTCGAGCCCGACGGCGCCGCCGATCGCCGCGGGGAAGCCGAAGCCCAGCCCGCCGGCGCCCTGCGCGGAGTGGAACTGGCCGTCGCGGGCATCCCAGCAGCTCCAGCCCCAGTAGGCCGAGATGGTCATGTCCCAGAACGTCTGCATGGCCGCGGGAACGGCCTCGCGGATGTCGGCCATGAACTTCAGTTCCTTGCCGAGGTCCTGGGACTCGAGCCGGGCCTTGACCTTGGCCAGGGTGTCCTTGACGAGTACCTCGGGAGCCGTGCCGTGCCAGTCGGCACGTTCGCCGTGCGGTTCAGTCAGGGCGGCGTCGAGGGCGGCCAGGGCCTGGCCGGCGTCCGCCCGGATGCCCAGTCCCGGGCGGTTGGACTCCAGGACGCGGGGCTCGGCGTCGATCTGGATGATCCGGCCGCGCGGTTCAAAGGTGAAGTAGTTGGAGGTGACCTCGCCCAGGGAGGAGCCGATGACGATCAGCACGTCGGCGTCCTCGAGCACCTCCGTCATGTACTGGTCCTCGATCCAGGACTGCAGGGAGAGCTCATGGTTCCACGGGAACGCGCCGTTGCCGCCCGGGGTGCAGATGACCGGCGCCCGCAGCTTCTCCGCAATCGAGAGCAGCGACTTTTCGGCATGGCCGCGGCGGGTGCCGCCGCCGGCGATGATGGCGGGACGTTCCGCCGTCGAGAGCCATTTCACGGCTTCGCGGACCAGCTCCACGCGGGGCGGGTTGTCGGCCGCTTCGGCGAGGGCGTCCTCCACGGGAGGCACCACGATGGGGTCCAGCAGGACGTTCTGCGGGATTTCGAGCCACACGGGGCCCTGCGGCGAGGAGATCGCCTCGGTCCAGGCATCCTGGATGGCCGAGGGGATGCCGGAGGCGTGCTGGATCAGCCGCTGGGACTTGGTGACGTTCGCGGCCGAGGCCTTCTGGTCATCGAGCTGGTGCAGCATGCCCTTGCGCCGGGCGCCAAGGCCCTCGAGCGGGATCTGGCTGGCCACGACCACCATGGGAACGCCGGTGGCGTAAGCCTCCTGCAGCCCGGCCAAGGACGTCAGCGCGCCCGGGCCGGTGGACAGGAACAGCACGCCGACTTCGCCGGTGGCGCGGGAGTAGCCGTCGGCGGCGAAGGCCGAGTTGTTCTCGACCCGGGAGGAGACGAAGTGCAGGTTCCCGCGGCCCATCGCGTCGAACAGGCCCAGGGCGTGCTGGCCCGGGATGCCGAAGACCGTCTTGGCGCCGAGCGCCTCAAGGGTTTCGACGACGAGGTCCCCGCCGTTGCGCACGCCGGTCATCGCGAAGCCACCGGCGAAGCCACAGAGGAGCTGAAGCCGGCGGGTCGGCGGGATTCCTGGCCGAGGGCCTGGGCAGCGTAGCCGTTCGGGGCGCCGAAGCGGTCCCCTTCGACGGCGCGGTCCGCCATCAGTGTTACGAGTTCGTAGGCGACGTGGCTTGCCGCCACGCCTGTGATCTCGGCGTGGTCGTAGGCCGGGGCGACCTCGACGACGTCGGCACCGACGAGGTTCATGCCGCGGAACCCGCGGATGATTTCCAGCAGCTCGCGGCTCGTGATGCCGCCGGCTTCCGGCGTGCCGGTGCCCGGGGCGTGCGCGGGGTCAAGGACGTCGATGTCCACTGAGATATAGAGCGGGCGGTTGCCGATCCGGTCCCGGACCTTGGCGACCGTCTCCAGGACGCCCTGGTAGTAGACGTCGGCGGAGGTGACGATGCCGAAGCCGAAGCGGTGGTCGTCGTCGAGGTCCTTCTTGCCGTAGAGCGGACCGCGGGTTCCGATGTGGCTGATGGCCTCGGTGTCCAGGATGCCTTCCTCGACGGCGCGGCGGAAGGGTGTGCCGTGGGTGTACTCGGCGCCGAAGTAGGTGTCCCAGGTGTCCAGGTGCGCGTCGAAGTGCAGCATGGCTATGGGGCCGCCGGCGCGCTCGGCGGCGGCGCGCAACAGCGGCAAGGCGATGGTGTGGTCGCCGCCGAGGGTGACGAGCTTGCTGCCGGACGCCGTCAGGTCCAAGGCGTTCTGCTGGATGGTTTCGATGGCGTCGTTGATGTTGAAGGGGTTGACCGCCATGTCGCCGGCGTCGGCAACCTGGATGTTCTCGAAGGGGCTGACGTCCCAGGCCGGGTTGTACGGCCGCAGCAGGCGGCTGGCCTCGCGGATGTGGTTGGCCCCGAAGCGGGCGCCGGGGCGGTAGGAGACGCCGGTGTCGAACGGCACGCCGACCACCGTGACGTCTGCCTTGGCCACCTGGTCCAGGCGCGGCAGGCGGGCATACGTGGCAGCCCCGGCGTAGCGTGGGACGCGGGATGAATCGATGGGGCCAAGGTTGCCATTGGCCTCGATGCGCAGCTCTTCCAAAAGAAGCCTCTCCTTCGAGGATTGACCGACGGTTGTGACAGCCATCATACACTCGAAGTTTCGTATTGCGCATCAGTTGTTTACCAACCTCAGCGGATGGCCGACGCGCCCCGCTCCCCCGTGCGGACGCGGACGGCGTCGCGCACCTCGATAATCCAGATCTTGCCATCGCCGAAGCGGCCCGTGCGCCCTCCCTCTTCAATGGCAGCCATGACGGCGCCGAGGGCGCCCTCGTCGACCAGGACTTCGAGCCGCACCTTGGGCAGCAGGTCCGAGCTGTATTCGGCGCCCCGGTAAACCTCGGTATGGCCCCGCTGCCGGCCGTAGCCGCTGGCCTGGCTCACGGTCAGGCCGTTGACCCCGGCCCGCTCCAGGGCCGCGCTAACGGCCGCGACCCGCTCCGGCCGCACAATCGCCGTGACGAGCTTCATGACGACACCCTGCCGCGGACGGCCTCACCCTCGGCCTCGGCTTTGGTCCCGGCTGGGGCTTCGGCCGGGGTCCCGGCGTGGGCCGTCGCGTGGGCCTCGGCCGCATCAGTCCGGGCATGCGGGTCACCGGGGTGGAAGCTGCCGCCGACCATGAGGAGCTCATACGCCGTTTCGGCGTGCTCCGTCACGTCAATGCCGGAGAGCTCGTCGGCTTCGGAAACGCGCATGCCTATGCTCTTGTGGATCGCGAAGCCAATCAGTGTGGTCATGGCGGCGCTCCATGCCGTGACGATCAGGGCGGTGAGAATCTGTGGCCAGAACTGCGCCAGGCCGCCGCCGTAGAACAGGCCGCCGGCCGTCTTGGTGGACGGAAGCGCGAAAAATCCGAGGGCCAGGGTCCCCCACAGGCCGCCGACGAAGTGCACGGCCACGACGTCCAGGGAGTCGTCGAGTCCGATCTTGAATTTCAGCCCGACGGCGAGCGCGCAGACGGCCCCGGCGATCGCGCCGATCAGGATGGCGCCGATGGGGTCGATGAATCCGCAGGCCGGGGTGACTGCCACGAGTCCCGCGACGGCTCCCGAGGCGGCGCCGAGCGAGGTGGCATGCCCGTCGCGCAGCCGCTCCACGAGCAGCCAGCCCAGCAGGGCGGCGCTGGTGGCGAGCAGCGTGTTGGTCCAGGCCAGGGCGGCCGTGGCGTCGGCGGCGAGTTCCGAGCCGGCGTTGAAGCCGAACCAGCCGAACCAGAGCAGCCCTGCGCCGAGCATCACGAACGGCAGGTTGTGCGGGCGGATGTTGGGGTCTTTCATGAAGCCGAGCCGCTTGCCCAGAACCACGGCAAGCATCAGTCCGGCAATGCCGGCGTTCATGTGGACCACCGTGCCGCCGGCGAAGTCGAGGGCCGAGATCTTGCTGCCGATGATGCCGTTAGGTCCGAAAATGCCGCCGCCCCAGACCCAGTGCGCGATCGGCGCGTAAACGAGCGTGACCCAAAGGGCGGCAAAGAGGAGCCAGGGGCCGAACCTGACGCGCTCGGCCACCGCGCCGCTGATCAGTGCGACGGTGATGATGGCGAACGTGGCCTGGAAGCCGACGAAGATCATGTCCGGCAGGCCTGCCGCCTTGGAGCCGATGCTGGTGGTCAGCCCGCTCAGGCCGAAGTTGGTGAAGGGATCCCCGACGAAGCCGCCCAGCGCATCCGGACCGAAGGCCAGGCCATAGCCCCACAGGGCCCAGACGACGGCCACCACGCCCATGGCGCCGAAGCTCATCATCATGATGTTGAGGACGGACTTCATTCTGACGAGCCCGCCGTAGAAGAACGCAAGCCCGGGGGTCATCAGGAGGACCAGAGCGGACGCCGTGAGCATCCACGCGGTCGATCCGGGGTCAAGGACCTGCGGATCTGTTGCCATTCCTACTGCAAGCACAGAGAACTTCATAGCGGGAGCCTTCCTCGAGTGCCGGCGCTCCGAGGGCGCCGATGCGGCGAGACCATGTGACGTTTGGGACTGACGAGCGTCCCCCCGCCGTTGACGCTACTCACGGCGTGTTTCGGGAAGGCTTTCCCATTCTTGCGGGCACGTTACGTGCCGGCTCCGGGCATTAAATTGCCGTTTCCGGCAGATTGCCGGGATGTGACGTACATCTCACCGCGCCCGATCTCACCAAGGAAAGGGAGGTCAGCTGTACTTGAGGGTGAGCAGCAGGCGCTTGAGCTGGCTGTACTGCTCCGTGGTCATCCAGGCTTTGGCGGCGTCGACGGAGGCAAACGCCGGGCTGCCGAAGAGCACCCTGGCTTCCGCCCCGCCGTTGGCGAAGCTGACGTAGGCGGAGCCGGAGTCAGAGACCGCGGGCGCGAAGTCGCGTTGCTTGCGCACGCTCATGTGGAAATCGGACTGGTCGGCAAGGGAATCGAACGCGAAGCCGAAGGCCAGCTGTTCGCCGTCCACATCTTTCAGCCCCGGCACCGGAGCGGTGTCCAGCACGGTGCGGGCCACCGGGCCGGAGGCGTTGCTGGCGCTGGTGCTGCTGGTGATGGAAGCCAGTTCGTTGCCGGTGGCGTCGGCGATGACCGCCTGCAGGCCCCGCAGCTTGGCCGCATTCTCGGGCGAGCCCACCAACCGGACGGACCAGCCGCTCGGATAGGAGAAGGAGAGGTGCCCGTCCGGGAAGGTGAAGGTTTTCACGCCGGCCACCGCGCTGGCCGTGGCCGTGGGCGCGGCCGGGACGGGGGTAGCGGAGGCGCTCGGGGCAGCCGAGGGCAGCGCCGAAGCGGCAGAGGAGGCGGTCGGGGCGGCCGCACCGGGTTCCTGCTGCGCCGGGGCCGCGGATTCACTGGCGGGACCGCTTGCCGTTTCGCCGGCCCGCTGGCCCGCGGCGGCGCACGAGCTCAGGCCTAGGGCGGCCGCGAGCGCGGCGGCCACGGCCAGGGACAGAAAGACGTTGTTGCGGTTCATGGATCCCCCAGTTGATGACGCGAGCGGATTCCGCTCGTCCTGTGTATCTCCGGCGTGCGCCGTGCGGATACTTTTGCGGTGGTTACGGATGCGTTCATGCCTTCAGCGGCTGGCGGCGGGCACGAGCACCCACAGCACCTCGACGGCGTCGTCCGTGGGATTGACCCAGGTGTGGGGTTCCCGGCCGGGGAACGTTACGGTGTCTCCGGTGCTGAGCTCGAATTCCTCATTCGTGAGGATCAGGCGGATGCTTCCCTTGACCACATGCAGGACGTCGACGTCGCAGTCCACGGCATAGAGTTCGGACTCGCCGCGCCCGCGCGGCTCGATCACGGCCTGGATGATCTGGACGCGGCGCTCGGAGCGCGCGGTCAGCAGCCGCTCGACGATCCCCTCGCCGCCGAGGGAGATTCGAGGGCCCTCACTCTGCTTCGTGAGGTGCGTTTCGGGGGCGGCGAAGAGGTCGCCGATAGAGATGGACAAGACCTGGCACAGCGTTACCAGGGAGGCAACCGAGGGCGAGGTCAGGTCCCGCTCGACCCGGCTCAGGAATCCCTTGGTGAGCCCGGTGGCGTCTGCGACCTGTTCAATGGTGAGCCGCTGGGACTGCCTGGCGGCGCGGATCCGCGAACCGATGGCAACGGGAACATTGCTCGGTTCAACTGGTAGTGCCTTCATTTAGGAACCTTTCACGGCCGGCCGCTTGGCCCCATCATTGGAGCAATCCTAGCGGGAGCAGGCCTTCGTGACGCGGAGGCGGCGGCACCACGCCCGGCGTCTTGACTGTTACCGGAGTCACAGCATACTCTTCTGGGCAACATGTGTTGCCTATAAGGCAAAACCGGGGGTTCCGACGGAAATCCTCCTCTAACCACTTCCCGCAGCAGCGGCCTTGCCGAACATACTGTTGAGGCCCGGCAGGCCCGCATCCGCTGTCAACCAGCTCCAAGGAGCCTTTATATGGACGCAACTTTCGTCAACATCGCAATCGTGGTGGTGTACCTGGCCGCCATGCTGGCGTTCGGATGGTGGGGCAAGTCCCGCACCAAGAACAATAGCGACTTCCTCGTGGCCGGCCGCCGCCTCGGTCCGTTCCTCTACACCGGCACCATGGCCGCCGTCGTCCTGGGCGGCGCCTCGACCGTCGGCGGCGTGGGCCTGGGCTACAAGTTCGGCATCTCCGGCATGTGGCTCGTCGTCGCCATCGGCGCCGGCGTCCTGCTGCTGAGCCTGCTCTTCGCCAGCACCATCCAGAAGCTGAAGATCTATACCGTCTCCCAGATGCTGACCCTGCGCTACGGCAGCAACGCCACGCAGACCTCGGGCATCGTCATGCTTGCCTACACGCTGATGCTCTGCGCCACCTCCACGGGCGCCTACGCCACCATCTTCGTGGTGCTCTTCGGCTGGGACCGCGCCCTCGCGATCGCCGTCGGCGGGGCAATCGTGCTGGTGTACTCGACCATCGGCGGCATGTGGTCCATCACGCTGGCCGACCAGGTCCAGTTCGTCATCAAGACGGTCGGCATCTTCTTCCTGATGCTGCCGTTCACGCTCAACGCCGCCGGCGGCCTCGACGGGATCCGCAGCCGGGTGGACGCCAGCTTCTTCCAGATCGACGGCATCGGCACCCAGACGATCATCACGTATTTTGTGGTCTACACCCTCGGCCTGCTGATCGGCCAGGACATCTGGCAGCGTGTGTTCACCGCCAAGACGCCTGAAGTTGCCCGCTGGGGCGGCGCCACGGCCGGCATCTACTGCATCCTCTACGGTGCTGCCGGTGCCCTGATCGGCCTCGGCGCCCGGGTGGCCCTGCCGCAGATCGACGTCAAGGCCCTGGGCAAGGACGTCGTCTACGCCGAGGTCGCCACCCACCTGCTGCCCATCGGCATCGGCGGCCTCGTGCTGGCCGCCGCCGTCGCCGCCATGATGTCCACCGCCTCCGGCGCCCTGATCGCGGCCGCCACCGTGGCCCGCGCCGATGTGCTGCCGTTCGTTGCCGGCTGGTTCGGCAAGACGGTCAACACCGATGACACCGACAACCCGGAACACGACGTCAAGGCCAACCGCATGTGGGTCCTGGGTCTGGGCATCGTGGCAATCGTGATCGCCATCGTCACCAAGGACGTTGTCGCGGCCCTGACCATTGCGTACGACATCCTGGTTGGCGGCCTGCTCGTGGCCATCCTTGGCGGCCTGGTCTGGAAGCGCGGCACCGGCGTCGCCGCCGCGGCGTCCATGGCGGTGGGCTCGGTCATCACGCTCGGCACCATGATCATCCTGGAAATCAACGCCGAGGTTCCGCTGGACGGCATCTACGCCAACGAGCCGATCTACTACGGCCTGGCGGCTTCCGCGGTCGTCTACATCGCGGTGTCGCTGCTGACCAAGCCGACGGATCCCGCGGTCATGCAGAACTGGCGCCGGCGTGTCGCCGGCCGCGCGGCCGAGGAAGAAAAGGCCCCGGCCCTCACGCACTAGGGCCCAGGCCCGGCAGGGTCTTGACCGCAAGTTAAAGGTCAACGGCGGCGCTCCCCACTCGGGGGCGCCGCCGTCGGCCTTCAGGCAACTTAACGGGCCGCGGGAGGATCACTCATTTTCCTCCGGCGCAAGGAATTCTTCACCTTCCACGGGCACCACCGGCTTCTCGTCGCCCAGGAAGTCTTCCGCGTCCAGGGGAACGAGCCGGTCGGCCTCTTCGAGAAGCTCCTCGTCCTCGGTCTTCGCGGCATCACTGACGGGCGCGTCCTCGGCGTAGTCGTAGGCGGGATCGGACTCGAGTGACTCCCGGGCCGGCTGGATGGGATGTGATGCGGTGCTATCCATGATGCAACCTCCATGCGGCTTCGGTGGCGGCAAGGCCCCGGGGAGCCCGCCCTGGGTTTCATTCGAACACCGCGGACCCGGGCGGTCAAGGGCTCACAATTGCTGCCGGAAAGCGGCTGCGGACGGTCCCGCCGGGGCAGGGCAGTTACGGCCTCCCTAAACTTTCCACTGAGGATGGCCAGCCGGAAAAGCACGGAAATACGGGGTACTCTGGAGTCGCAATGGGGCCGGACCATGCCCGACCAAACCCAGGAGTTTTTCGTGTCTCAGCACACCGAATCGGACCGCAACGATTCTTCGCAGCACCACCCGACACAGCCCTCTTCGGTCCGCGACACGGACCCGCGCCCCGCCTCGCCGCACGCCTCTGTTGCCCCCGCGGCGGCTCCCTCCACTGCCGCTCCCGTCAGCCCACCGAGCCCGTCGCCCGCAACAGACGCGAGCGCAGCGCCCAGCGCAGCGGACATCAAGCGCTGGCGACAGTATCTCGCCGATGAACGTGCCGAGGCGGCCGTCTACCGGGACCTGGCGCAGAACCGCGCCGGGGAGGAACGCGCCATCCTGCTGGCGCTGGCCGAGGCCGAGGGACGCCATGAAGCGCACTGGCTCCAGTTGCTGGGCGATCACGCCGGCAAGGACCGGCACGCCTCACTCCGGAGCCGGTTCCTGGGCTTCCTGGCCCGGCACTTCGGCTCGGTCTTCGTCCTGGCCCTGGCCCAGCGGGCGGAGAGCCGCTCCCCGTACGCCACCGAATCGTTCGCCACCCCGGCCATGGTCGCCGACGAGCAGATCCACGAAGAAGTGGTCCGCGGGCTGGCCACCCGGGGCCGCAACCGGCTGGCCGGAACGTTCCGCGCCGCCGTCTTCGGCGCCAACGACGGGCTGGTCAGCAACCTGTCCCTCGTCATGGGCATGGCGGCCTCGGGCGTGGGCAGCCAGGTGGTACTCCTCAGCGGCGTCGCCGGGCTGCTGGCCGGCGCACTGTCCATGGGGGCCGGCGAGTTCATTTCCGTGCGGTCGCAGCGGGAGCTCCTCGCCGCGACCCGACCCACCCAGATCACGTTGGCGGCGGCGCCGCTGCTCGATATCGAGCACAACGAACTCCTCCTCGTCTACCTGGCCCGCGGCATGTCCCGGGAGGCCGCCGAGCACCGCGTCGCCGAGCGGATGGGCCTGCTGGACTGCGACTGCGATCCCAGCCTGTCCCTGCGTCCGGAACTGCCCGAAAGCGAGGACCAGCACGAGGCGGTCGGCACCGCCTGGGGCGCGGCGGCGTCGAGCTTCTGCTTCTTCGCCTCCGGCGCGATCGTGCCCATCATTCCCTTCCTGCTGGGCATGACAGGACTCGCCGCACTGGTGGTTTCCGCGTCCCTCGTCGGCTTGGCGCTGCTGCTCACCGGCGGCGTCGTGGGCCTGCTCTCCGGTACCTCGCCCGCCACCCGCGGCCTGCGCCAGCTGGCCATCGGCATGGGTGCCGCGGGCGTGACGTACCTGCTGGGCATGGCCTTCGGCGCCGTGGTTGGCTAGTGGACGGCCCTGAATTTCGGGACCGCGGACCTCGGCACAGCCGGCCAGCCACCGCTCTGCGGATCATCAGGAACCTCGCCGCCGCTGCGGTGATCGCCGCCGGCGCCTTCCTCACCGCCGGACTCGTCTACGGCGATCCGAGGTTCACGGGCCTCTTCGAGGTCTCCCGAGGAACGGGGAACAACGCAGGGCACAGTGCAGAAAACAAAGCAGGCAGTGACCTGCAGGCACAGCCCCAGGCTGGCCAGAAATCCGGCCAGCCTGCCGTGCCGGCCGGCGAAGACCGGACGGACACTCCCCCGCCCGGGCTCGAGGAGCAGGACCACCCCCTCGGCGCGGCCCGGAAACCGGAGGCCGCCAGCACCTCGTACAAGTTCCTCGCAACCAATGACGACGGCACTCCGGTGGGTTACTCGCCGTGCCGCCCGCTGCACTACGTCATCAATGCCGCCCTGGCCCCGCCGGGTGCCGAGCGGCTCGTGGACGACTCGATCCGGACGATCTCGGAGGCCACCGGAATCACCTTCATCAATGACGGCCCCACGTCCGAGGCCCCCTCGTCCACACGTGCGCCCTACCAAAAGGATCTCTACGGGGACCGGTGGGCGCCGCTGCTGATCGCTTGGACCACCCCGGAGCAGGCACCGCAGCTCAAAGGCCCGGTGATCGGCACAGGCGGAAGCACACACTTCAGTTTCGGCGACGGCCCCAAGAGCTTCGTCACCGGCAGCCTGGAGCTGGATGCCCCGCAAATCGCGGAAGACCTGGACCGCTCCGAGGGAGCGGCCTATGCCACGGCCGTGATCCTGCACGAGCTCGGCCATGTGATGGGCCTGGAGCATGTCAATGACCCGGCCCAGCTGATGTACCCCGAGATCGGAGCCCCGGACGGGCTTGCCGCCGGCGACCTGAACGGACTCTACGAGCTTGGCCACGCCCAGTGCCGCAAGGATCTCTGACCCCCTAGCGCTCCAGCGCCTCAAGGGCTTCTTCGACCGTATCGACCAGGAAGATCCTTCCCTCCATCCGGCGCCCTGACGCCAGGCTCTGTAAGAGGGGCCAGGCCGGGAATCGCCGCAGCCAGTGTTCGTGCCCCACCAGGACCATGGGAGTGACGGTTTCCGGAGCGGCGTAGTAGTTCTCGCAGGCGTCCTGGAAGATCTCCTGGACCGTGCCGCCCGAACCCGGCAAAAAGACAATGCCGCCGTTGCACAGTTCAAGCAGGATGGCTTCCCGGATGGCATTCGCGAAGTATTTGGCCACATGCGTGGCGAAGAAGTTCGGTGGTTCATGGCCGTAAAACCATGTGGGAATCCCCAGCGACGGCACACCCTCCGGGTGGCGTTGGGCGACCGCCGCGGCCGTCCGCGCCCAGGCGGCCACCGAGGGGCGGAAGGACGGCACCGCCGAGAGGTCGGCCAGGGCCCGCCGGAAGTCCGGTTCGGGTGCCTCGCTGAGGAAGGCGCCAAAATTCGCGGCCTCCATGGCCCCGGGGCCGCCGCCCGTGGCTACCACCCGGCCGCTGCGGGCCAGCAGCCGGCCCAGCAGCGCGGCTCCTTCAAAGACGGCGGTGCCGCGGCGGGCAACGTGTCCGCCCATGACCCCCACCATCGTGCGGCCGGCGCGGAGATAGGTGCCGGCCAGTTCGTCGAGGGCCACGCCGATCGAGTGGTCATGCAGGGCAGCGGCCAGTGTCGCATCCAGCCGGCGTCGCTGGCCCGGCCGGATGCTCCACTGGTACACCCGAGCGTCGAGCGTGTCCTCGTAGGGTGAGGTGGCGATCCCGGAATAGAGTTCCTGCGGCGTGTACAGCTGCCCGCGGTAGGGGTTGAACGGCACGGCCGTGAGCCGGGGAAAGATGAGGGCGCCCCGGCCGCGCAGCAAGTCCTCCACACCGTCGTCGAACCTGCAGCCCAGGAAGACCGCGCCCTGGGCCTCAAGCGCCTCCAGATGGGCCCGGCGGCCCCGCAGGTCCAGCGACTGGACATGCCAGCCGTGCATGCTGCGCGCCCCCGCCGCGACCAGCCGGTCGAAACCGGCAAGGCTCTCGACCTCCAACGTGCGGGGGCTGGGGTGAAGGCTGCGGGCGGCGTTCATGGAGCCAGCCTAGACCGTGGCCAAGCTCCCCCGTTGCGCTATCACTCTTGGTGGCCATTCCGGGATCTTTAGGCCTAAAAGTGATAGCGCAACGGGGGCGCGTGCGGGTTAGGAGACCTGGAGGCCGCCGTTGATGTCATAGGTGGCCGCGGTGATGTAACCGGCGTCCGGGCCGAGCAGGAAGGCGATCAGGGCCGCCACTTCCTCGCGGCTGCCGACCCGACCCATCATGATGCCCTCCGACATCTGCGCCTTGCGTTCCTCGCTCAGGGTGCCGCCCATGATGTCGGTGTCGATGGGGCCTGGGGCGATGGCGTTGACCGTGACCCCGAACTCGCCCACCTCGCGGGCCAGGGCGCGGGTGAATCCGATGATTCCGGCCTTGGAGGCGCTGTAGGCGACCTTTGAGTAGGTGCCGCCGCCCCGCTGTGCCGAAATCGAGGAGATGCTCACGATCCGGCCGAGCTTGCGCTCGATCATGCCTTTGAGCACGCGCTGGGAAACGATGAAGGATCCGCGCATGTTGATGGCGAAGACCTTGTCCCATTCCTCGACAGTGGTGTCCATGAACGGCGTCGGGGAACTGATGCCGGCCAGGTTGGCCAGCGCGACGATCGGGGGCAGCGAGCCCTCGATCTCGGTGATGGCCCGGTCAACCGACGCGGCGTCGGAGACGTCCGCACCGACGCCGATGGCCTTGACCGCACGGTTGGAACCGATTTCGGCCGCAGCGGCGCTGGCGTCCTCGGCATTGATGTCCAGGATTGCGATGGACCAGCCCTCGCTGGCCAGGCGGTCGGCGGCGGCACGGCCGATGCCGCGGGCTGACGCGGCTCCGGTCAGGACCACGGTGCGTTCAGTGGGGAACGGGGTAATTGATGTCATGACGAAGATTCCTTCGGGGGTTTCGGATCAGGATACTTTGGCCGGGTCGACGGCGGCAGCCGCTGCGACCGCGGGGTCAAGGCTGGCGTCGCCTTCGGGGCGCCGGCGGGCGTACAGGTAGGTGGCCACGGCCGTGATGCACAGGCACAGGGACAGGAACAGGAGCCCGCTCTGGTTGCTTCCGGTGGCGTCCTTGAGGAGGCCGACCGCGTACGGGGAGATGAAGCCGCCGAGGTTTCCGAGGGAGTTCACCAGGGCCAGCCCGGAAGCGGCAGCCGCACCGGTCAGTGCCGCGGAGGGCATCGAGAGGAAGGGGGCGATCGCCCCGTAGATCCCCATGGCGGAGAGCGTCAGACCGACCATCGCGAGGAACGGGTTGACCGGGAGCAGGTAGCCGGCGGCCACGAGTCCGACGCCCGCAAGCACCATGCTGACCGAGGCGTGCCAGGCACGCTTGCCGGTCCGGTCCGCGCGCTTGCTCCAGAAGTAGACGAATACTGCGGCCACGGCATAGGGGATGAAGACGATGAAGCCAACCTCTGCCGTGGAGAACTTGCCCAGGGCCGCGACGATGGTGGGCATCCACAGGCCCAGGCCGTAAATCCCGCACACCAGGCCGAAGTACAGGGCGGAGTAGACCAGGGTGCGCTTGTCCTTGAGCCCGGCCATGAAGTTGTGCTTGCCCGACTGGGACTTGGCGGCCAGTTCGGCGTCCATGGTGGCGGTGAGCCAGTTGCGCTCGTCGGCTTCGAGCCATTTGGCGTCCCGCGGACGGTCCGTCATGAGGATGGGTGTCAGCAGGCCGAGGGCGATCGCCGGGATGCCTTCGATGATGTAGAGCCACTGCCAGCCCTGGAGGCCCATGACGCCGTCCATCTGCAGCAGGAGCCCGGACACCGGGGCGCCGAGCGCGTTGGATACGGGCTGGGCAAGGATGAAGATGCCCAGCACGGTGACGCGCTGCGCGGCAGGGAACCACAGCGTCAGGTAGAACAGGATCGCCGGGAAGAACCCGGCCTCGGCGGCACCGAGCAGGAACCGGACGATGTAATACGTGGTTTCACCGTTCACCAGGCACATGGCGGTGGCGAAGATGCCCCACGTGATCAGGATGCGGGCCAGCCATTTCCGGGCTCCGAACCGGTACATGCCGGCGTTGCTGGGAACCTCCAGGAGGGCGTAGCCAAGGAAGAAGATGCCGGCGCCCAGACCGTAGGCAGCGGAGTTCAGGCCGATGTCCTCGCTCATGGTGAGTTTGGCGAATCCGACGTTGTTGCGGTCCAGGTAGGCAACGAAGTAGAGCAGGACAATCAGGGGCATGACGCGGCGGCGGACCTTGCGGAGCGTGCGGTCGCCCAGTTCGCCGAGTCCGAAGGACTTGGGGGTTAATGAAGTCATCATCGACCTTCTTAAGTGTTTTCCTGCCCTGCTGCTGTGCCGGGTGAGGAAAGCGGTGGATTGGGGTGGTCATCCTGCCCGCCTGGAAGCGCGTGCTGCAGGATACTTGTTGAGTCAGATGTCAGACATCTGATTCAGGAACTAGCCAAAATCTTAGAATGTGATTCGGATTACGTCAAGGGTCCGGAGGCGGACGTCAGGACTTGGCGCCCCGGACGTAGCGTTCGTAGTCCGCATTGGTCTGGTCCATGTGCTCATCCATCGCCTGCCGCGAGCGCTCGGCGTCGCCGCTCAGAATGCTGTCCAGGACCCGCTGGTGGTAATCGATGGCGTGCTGCTGGATCACCTCGACGGCCGACGTTTCGCGCCGGGTCACGTACAGCAGCTGGCCCAGCTGGGCGAACAGGGCCCGGACAAAGGGGTTGCCGGACGCCTTCAGGACAGCGTCGTGGAAACCAATGTCCGCCTCCACGAAGCGGTCCAAGTCGCCGGAGTCGTGGAAGCGCTTCATGTCCGCGATGCACTCGCGCATGCGCTCGGCCTGCTCCGGGGTATAGCGTTTGGCGGCGAGCGCCGCGGCCCCGGTCTCCACCATGCGGCGCATCTCGATCAGTCCCACCGAGACCTGGTCGGCCGCATTCCCATGGGAGGCTGCCTTGAAGATCGCGTCCAGGCCGGTCCAGTTGTCCGTGGGATTGACGAACGTTCCCCGGCCGGCCTTCACATAGAGGATGTTTTGCGCCCGGAGGGCTTTGAGGGCCTCACGCACGGTGAGCCGGCTGACGCCGTAGGCCTTGGCGATGTCGGCCTCGGGCGGAATCGGGTTGTGGGGCAGGAGCTTTCCGTCAAGGATTTCGGTCAGCAGGCCGTCGACGAGATCGTCGACCAGTGTCCTGCGGCCCATCCCAGTTCCCACCTTCAGTCTCGTTTCGTGCTGCCATCCACATTACCCATGTCCGGGTGCGCAGCCATGTAGGCGTCGAGCTTGGCAAGCGTCTGTTCCAAATTGACCGGATGGCGGCGCAGGTAGCCGGCCAGCCGGAGAAAGCTCTTTCCACGGACCCGCCGCGCGTCCCATTGCTCGGTCACCAGCGTGCCGGGGGTACCGTCCGGGCCTGTGGCCGGATCCAGCAGGTAGCGCCACACGTGGCCGTAGAAGTGCCGCCACGCGATCCGGTGGCCTTCCTCGAACTCGCAAACCCTGTTCAGGATCTTGTAGTTCACCCGCATGCGCATTTGCATGCCGAACCTGGCGCCGAGGTACAGCCGTCCGGGCCCGCGCGGCTGGGCGCCCTTGACCGTGTCCGAGCCATCGATCACGCTGTGCAGGGCAGGCGTGGCGAGCACCTCGAAGATGGCTTCGGGGGCGGCGGCGATGTACCGGCTGCGGGACACGAGATAGCGGGGATTCATCTAGTAATCCTAGTCCGCGATCGTGTTGCAGAATGAGGCATGCAGACTTCCCGCAACCCCCTTCGCGGCCAGCCGCGCGTCGGCGTTCCCGTCCGCCTCAGCAGTTCCTCCGATCCCGACCCGCGCGTGGCGGAAGCCAACGCATTGTTCGAGTACATCGTGGGGCTGCTGCGCGAGGGCGGCGGCGAACCGGTGCTGCTCGACGCTTCGGGGCCCGACGACGGCGGCCTCGCCGCGGCGATGGCCTGCCTTGACGGCGTCGTCCTTCCCGGCGGCGGCGACCTCGACCCCGCCCGCTACGGCGAGCTGCGCGGTGACGTCTGCTACGACGTCAGCCCTGCCCAGGACGCGCTGGATCTCGCCGTGGCGCGTCTTGCGATCGACGCCGGGCTGCCGGTGTTCGGCATCTGCCGCGGGCATCAGCTGCTCAATGTGCTTTACGGCGGGACGCTCATCCAGGACATGGCGCCGGGGACGGTGGCGCACCGCGAGCCCGCGCCGGTGCACGGGGCCGGCCCGTGGGCCTGGCATAAGGTGGCGGTGCGGGCCGGCTCCAGGGTGGCCGCGCTCTACGGCGGCGGTTCCGGTGCCGTGAACGTGAAGATCGCCTCCGGCCACCATCAGGCCGTGGCCCGGGTGGCCGGAGGGTTGCGGGTGACGGCCGTGGCCGAGGACGGGACCGTCGAGGCGCTGGAGGATCCGGAGCGCTGGGTGGCCTCGGTCCAGTGGCACCCCGAGGCCCTGGAGCTCCCGGCCGGGGAGCGGCTCGCGCCGTTCCGGGCCTTCGTCGAGGCGTGCCGCCCCCGGCCCTGAGCCGGACGCCCCGGTCCGTAATCAGCTGCCGACGCTCACCGTCACCTTGACCGGGGCACCGGTGGCCAGCGATTCCTGGGCGGCATCGGCAACCCGGGAGGCCGCGACGGCGTCTTCCGGAGTGCATGGATTCTCCCGGCGGCCAAGGATCAGTTCGACGAACGCCTCCATTTCGGAGCGGTACGCCGTCTCGAACCGCTCGGCAAACGTCAGATGCGGCTTCCCCGCGGGGAAAGCGATCCCCGCTTCGGCGGAGGCCAGTGCCGTCTTGTCGTCCAGGCCCACCATCAGCGAGCCGCGGGAGCCCTGGATTTCCAGCCGGACATCATGGCCCGCCCCGTTGTAGCGGGTCGCCGAAACCGTTCCCACGGTGCCGTCGTCGAACGTCACCAGCGCGAGGGCCGTGTCCACATCGCCGGCTTCACCGATGGCCGGATCCCCGTTGTTGGAGCCCTTGGCGTAGACCTCGACGATTTCGCGGCCTGTGAGCCAGCGCAGGATGTCGAAATCGTGGACCGAGCAGTCACGGAAGAGCCCGCCGGAGCTGGCCAGGAACTCGACCGGGGGCGGCGTCATGTCGCAGGTGACGGCACGCAGGGAATGGATCCAGCCCAGCTCGCCGGCCTGGTAAGCGCGGCGGGCTTCCAGGTAGCCGGCGTCGAACCGGCGCTGATGCCCGATCTGCACCACGCCGTTCCGGTCCCGGATGTAGTCGAGCACCGGCAGGGCGTCGGCCACGTTCAGGGCCACGGGCTTTTCGCAAAACACCGGGATCCCGGCGTCCACGCCGGCCTTGATGAGCTCGGGGTGGGTTCCGGTTCCGGTGGCGATGACCAGGCCGTCCAGCCCCGAGGCCAGCAGCGCCTGGACCGAGGGCAGGAATTCGGCACCGAGAACGCGTGCCACCGTCCGGGCGTGCTCTTCGGCGACGTCGGTGAGGCGTAGGCGGACACGGATCCCTTGTGGGTTCAGGACCTCGTTGAGGGCGGCGATGTTGTTGGCGTGCATGACCCCGATCCGCCCAACGCCGGCGAGTCCAAGGATTACGTCTTTCATACTTCTACTCTCATGTTTGGTGCGGGCACGGTGAACGCCGCACGGAAGGCCTCCAGGGCCGCATAACTGTCGCCACTGGCCCACGCTTCCATGCCCACGGTTCCTTCGTAGCCTGCGTCCGCGAGCGCCCTGGCCACGGCCGCGTAGTTGATTTCCCCGGTTCCGGGTTCGCAACGGCCGGGAACGTCTGCCACCTGGATTTCGCCGAGGTATGGCAGGGCGGTCCGGACGAGCTCGACCAGGTTCCCCTCCCCCATTTGGGCGTGATAGAGATCCAGCATGAGCCTGGCGTTCGGGTGCCCGGCCGCCTGCACGAGCGCCAGGGTGTCCTTGGCCCGTGCCAGCGGGATGCCGGGGTGGTCCCGGATGGTGTTGAGGTTCTCGAGGCAGAACGTCACCCCGTGCTTCTCACCGAGCTTCCCGAGCCGTTCCAGGGTCCGGGCGCCGGTGGCCCACATGTGTCCGCTGGAGCGGTAGACAGGCCGCGCCGCGTGGCCGTCGACGAGTTCCGCCGGGTGGACCACCATACGGCCGACGCCAAGTTCCAGGGCGGTGGGGATCAGGGACTCGGCGGTCCGCACCACCTCGTCCGCCGTGTCCGGATCCACGAGGCTGCCGGAGCTGTATCCGGTCATGGAGGAGAACACCGCCCCGGTGGCCTTGAGCGCGCCGATGTCCTTGGGCCGCGAGTCCCAGAGTTCGACGTCGAAGCCGGCCTCGTGGAGCCGGCGCACCCGCTCCGTGAACGGCAAGTCCGTAAAGACCATCTCAGCGCACACGGCGAGCCGCATCAGAGGACCACGTTCTCGTTGACGGCCACTGTGTTGACCGTTGCCGGGGTCCCCCGCTTGACGGACTCGATGCAGGCCAGCGCCACGGCCAGTGCGCGCCGGGCGTCGCTGGCTCCCGGAGTGAGAGTGAAGGGCTTCGACTCCGGAGCGGTACCGTCACGCCGGGCGCGCACGGCGTCGGCGAAGTCCGCCAGCTCGTCTGTGTAGGCCTGCCGGAAGAGCTCGACGTTCAGCCGTGGGGTGTCGGCGGACATCCCCTCGGCTGTGAACCGGCGGGCAGCGGTTTCGGTGGCGCGGCCGGCCTGGACCATGCCCTTGGAGCCGAAAACCTCGCCGCGGATGTCGTAACCGTACAGCGCGCTGAAGTTTGCCTCGGCGACGGCGATCGCGCCGTTGCTGTAGCGGATGGTCACGACGGCGGTGTCCAGGAACCCCTGGTCCCGCAGTCCCGGCTCCACAAGCGCGTCGGCAACCGCATAGACCTCCACAGGTTCGGCGCCTTCGTTGAACCAGTTCAGGGTGTCGAAGTCGTGGATCAGGGTTTCGAGGAAGATGGTCCACGCGGGGATCCTTGCGGCGTGGCCGATGCTCCCCGTGCCCGGGTCCCGGGTCAGCGAACGAAGCAGTTGCGGCTGCCCCACGATTCCGGCGGCGAGGTCCTTCTTGGCCGCTTGGAAGTCTGCGGCGTACCTGCGGTTGAAGCCGATCTGGAAGTGCACCCCGGCGGCGTCGACGGCGTCAAGGGCCGCGTCGAGCTCCTCGAGCCCCTGACCGGCGGGCTTCTCGCAGAAGACGTGCTTTCCGGCCGCTGCGGCCTGGCCGATCAGGGCGGAATGGAAACGCGCGGGGCTGGCGATGACGACGGCGTCAATCGCCGGGTCGGCCAGGAGATCGGCAGCGTCGGCGGTCACCTTCGCGGTGCCCAGGGCGCCAGCCAGCGCCCCGGCAGATTCCAGGTTCGGATCCGCGATGGCGGCAAGGACGGCGCCGGGGACCCGGCGGGCAATGCTCTCGGCGTGGAAGGCGCCCATCCAGCCCGAGCCGATAAGTCCGATCCGCACCGGCAGTACGGCGTCGGAGGCGTTGCGGTTGAGATAAGCCAAAGGCTTGTCCTTTCAGGAGTTGGGGCGGCCGTTACCCGTAGGTCTTGCCGGTGGTCTGGGACACGTCGGCGACTTCGCCCTGGACTTCCTTGACGACGTCGCTGTGGCCGCCGAGTTGTTCGAGTTCGTGGGCGAGTTCGGCGAGTTCCGCGCCGCCGGCCATCTGGGCGGTGAGCTCGTCCAGGGTGATGTCCTTCTTGTCGTAATAGCCGATCGACTTGCCCCGTTTGAGCAGCAGGAACCGGTCCCCGACAGGGAAGGCGTGGTGCGGGTTGTGGGTGATGAAGATGACCCCGAGGCCGCGGTCGCGGGCCTGCAGGATGTAGCGGAGCACCACGCCGGACTGCTTCACGCCCAGGGCCGCGGTGGGCTCGTCCAGGATCAGGACCTTCGCGCCGAAGTACACGGCCCGGGCGATCGCGACGCACTGGCGTTCACCGCCGGAGAGCTGGCCGATGGGCTGCTCGACGTCGCGCAGGTCGATGCCCATCGCGGCGAGTTCCTTGAGCGTGATGTCCTTCATCTTCTCGACGTCCATGCTCTTGAACGGGCCGAAGCCGGACGTCAGTTCCGAGCCAAGGAAGAAGTTCCGCCAGATCGGCATCAAAGGCACCACGGCGAGGTCCTGGTAGACCGTGGCGATCCCGACGTCCAGGGCGTCCCGGGGGGAGCTGAACTTCCGCTCCTCCCCCATGATCTTCAGGACCCCGGCGTCGTGCTGGTGCAGGCCGGCGATGATCTTGATCAGCGTGGACTTGCCCGCACCGTTGTCGCCCAGCACGCAGGTGACGCGGCCGTTGTCCACCGCCATGGTGACCTCGGAGAGGGCGATGATGTTCCCGTAGTGCTTCCCGACCCCGTCGAGGGAGAGCAGGTGCACCGGGGTGTGGGTGAGGGGATCGTTTTCGTTCTGCAGCAGGGTCTGCTGGTCGATCTCTTTGGCATTCATGGTTCCGGGGCCCTTCTACTTCAGTTCCGCGCGGCGCTTGACGATGAGGTTGACGATGGTGGCCAGCAGCAGCATCAGGCCCAGGAAGAACTTGAACCAGTCCGGGTTCCACTGCGCGTAGACGATGCCCTTGTTGGCCATGCCGAAGATGAACGCGCCGATCGCGCCGCCGATCGCCGAGCCGTACCCGCCGGTGAGCAGGCAGCCGCCGATCACCGCGGCGATGATGTAGAGGAACTCGTTGCCCACGCCCTCACCGGACTGCACGGTGTCGAAGGCGAAGAGGTTGTGCATGCCCAGAATCCAGGCGCAGAACCCCACGGCCATGAACAAACCGATCTTGGTGGCCTTGACCGGCACGCCCACGGCGCGGGCCGCGTTCGCGTCCCCGCCCACGGCGAAGATCCAGTTCCCCACCCGGGTCCGCATCAGCACCCAGGTCGCGACCGCGACGAGCGCGAACCAGTAGAACACGGTGATCTTGATGTCGACGCCGCCGACGCTCACCGAGGAGGCGAACACCGCCCGGGCCGATGCGAAACCGTCCATGGTCGAGATCGAGGGCGAAGACACCGAGCCGCCGATCAGCCGGGTCAGGCCCAGGTTCAGGCCGGTCAGCATCAGGAACGTCGCCAGGGTGACGATGAAGGACGGCAGCTTGGTCTTGATCAGAATCCAGCCGTTGATGAACCCGACGGACAGGGAGACCACCAGGGCCAGGCCGACGCCGACCCAGACGTTCGTGGTGAAGTACCAGCTGAACAGCGACGCCGTCAGCGCCGAGGTGATCACGGCGACGCCGGTGGAGAGGTCGAACTCCCCGCCGATCATCAGCAAGGACACCCCCACCGCCATGATCCCGATCGTGGAGGACCCGTACAGGATGGTCGCCAGGGCACCGGGCTGGGTAAAGGTCGGGGACACCAACGCGAAGAAGATGAAGAGGACGATCGCGCCCACCAGGGCACCGACCTCGGGACGTCCGAGCAGTTTCTGGAACGGACTGCGCTTGGCGACGCGCTCATCGGGCGCCGGCGACTTTGTCTTGGTCTGGGTGATGGTCATGATAAGTCTCCTAGCCGCCGGGCCGGCCTGGGCCGGCCCGGCCAGCGGGCTGTTAGCGGACGCCCTGCTGGGCGAAGGTCAGGACATCGGCCGCATTGGATTTGTCGATGACCGCCGGGCCTGTCAGCACAGGCTGGCCGCCGCCGATCTTGAAGCCGCCGCGCTTGTTCTGCCAGATGGCGTCAACGGCTCCGTAGCCCTGCAGCCACGGCTGCTGGTCCACGGTGAACAGAACTGCACCATCCACGATCTTCTGGGCGAGCTCCGCGTTGAGGTCGAAACTGGCAACCTTGGCAGAGCTGCCGGCGTCAGTGACCGACTTGAGGAGAGTCAGGGTGATGGGGGCGCCGAGGCCGATGATGACGTCGGCGTCCTTGGAAGCCTGAAGCTTGGCAGTCGCGGTGGACTGAACGGAGGTCATATCCTTGCCGTCGACGTAAAGGATCTCCGTTCCGGGAACCTTCGCCTTGACGCCCGCGCACCGTGCTTCAAGTCCCACGTGGCCCTGTTCCTGAATCACGCAGACCGGGTGCTTGTAGCCGTCCGCGGCCAGCTTGGTGCCCACGGCTTGACCGGCGAGCTGCTCGTTGGAACCGAAGTGGGTGAATGCTCCGAGCTGGGAGGAGACCGATTCACCGGCGTTGAGGCTCACAATCGGGATGCCGGCGTCGGAGGCCTTCTTCAGGACGTCTTTGAGGGCTTCGGGCTTGGCGAGCGTGACCGCGATGCCGTCGACCTTCTGGTCAATGGCCTGCTGAATGAGCTGGGCCTGGCGCCCGGCTTCGGGATCAGACGTATAGAGGAGCTCAACGTTGTCCTTCGCCGATGCCTCCTCGGCGCCCTTGCGAACAATATCCCAGAAGGTGTCACCGGCTGCGGCGTGCGTGATAAGGGCGACCTTGATGCGGGAGGTGCTGGCTGCCTGGCCTCCGCCAGCCGCATTGCCTGAGTCTGCGGGCTTGCCGCCGGTGCTCGAACACGCGCTCAGGGCCAGCATGGGTACAACGGCCGCCACGAGGGTCGCCTTCCGCCACGAGAACTTGGTCACGATCAATCTCCTTTGATTCCGGGCCACGCCGGCCGCTTCATCGCGTCGGTCCATGAGCCATCTACAACCGATCATGGTGACTCCAATCACAGTTGTCAATAGTTTGTCCTGACATTAGGATGTTTGGACGTAACGAAGTGTGATCGGAATGTCCCATTCGCGGGGCTTGACGGGCCAGCGCCGACAGCCCGACCCCCGCAAACAAGGCCCGTCACAGCAGCCCTTGGCACCTCTTGGCAGCCCTGCTACTATCAGAAAAAGGCAGTATGTCCTATCAAGCGAACATACACTGACATACGCGGGCAGGCCGGCACGACGACCGCCGCGGAGCACAAGGGAGCATGCCCAGTGGCGAATCAACTGAATCTGCGGATCGACCGCTCTTCCCCGGTGCCGCTGTACCACCAAGTGGTCCAGGGCATCGAGGCAGCGATCCACACCGGACTGCTGGAACCCGGCAGCAGGCTGGAAAACGAGATCGACCTGGCCGCCCAGCTGAACCTGTCCCGGCCCACGATGAGAAAAGCCATGGACGAGCTGGTCCGCTCGGGCCTCCTGGTCCGCAAGCGCGGCGTCGGCACCCAGGTGGTGTCCAGCCAGGTCCGCCGCCCGCTGGAACTCTCCAGCCTCTACGACGACCTGAGCAACAACGGCAGCAAGCCCACCACCGACGTGCTCAGCTTCTCGCATGAGGAGGCGGACGGCGCGATCCGGACGGCACTGCAGCTTCCGGCCGGCGCCAAGGTCTACCACTTCACCAGGCTCCGGAAAGTGGGCGGCAAGCCGCTGGCCCTGATGGAGAACTGGGTGCGGGACGACATCACCGCTATCGACGAGGCAAGCCTGGGCTCGCAGGGCCTCTACGCCATTCTGCGCAACGGCGGCGTGAACTTCCGCCTGGCCTCACAGCGGATCGGCGCCATGATCGCCAACGACTACCAGGCGCCGCTGCTCGAGACCACCCCCGGCTCCGCCCTGGTGACCATGGAGCGGACCGCGGTGGACGACACCGGACGCATGGTGGAAACCGGCCACCACGTCTACCGGGCGGATTCCTACAGCTTCGAAATGACACTGGTCCAGAGGTAAGCGTCCAGAGTTAGGCGCCAGCGACGGGCGCAACCGGCTCCAACCCGCACACACACGCGCCTGCCTCCGGCGCGACAACGAAAGGGCAGCTTCCATGGCCAACTGGGTCTATCCGCTCGGCACCGCAGCCGAAGGCAAGTGGGACATTTCCATCGGGACGTCCGATTCCGGACTGGAGGTGGACGGCTGGGCGCATACCGGGCTGAAGGTTGCCACGCTCGCTGCCGGCGGCACCGTCAGCCTGGACGCGGCGGCGGAGGAACGCATCGTGATCCCGCTCAACGGCTCTTTCGTGGCGACCGTGGACCTGCAGGACTATCCCCTGCCCGGCCGGGACAGCGTCTTCAGCGGCCCCAGCGATGTGCTCTACACCGGAGCCGGCAAGGCAGTAACCATCACCTCGGACGAGGGCGGACGGGTGGCCGTGGCCACCGCGCCGGCCAAAGCTTCCTACCCGACCCGCCTCATCACGGCCGCCGAGACGCCGGTGGAACTGCGCGGGGCGGGCAACTGCTCCCGCCAGGTCCACAACTTCGGCACCCCCGCCGCGCTGGAGGCGGACCGCTTCATTGTCTGCGAGGTCCTCACCCCGGCCGGCAACTGGTCGTCCTATCCCCCGCACAAGCACGACGAGGAAAAGGACGGCGAGACCAGCCTCGAGGAGATCTACTACTTCGAAACCCGCGTCACGCCAGGGGCGCCGCCGCGGCCCGGCGCCGACGACGCCATTGGCTACCAGCGCGTCTACGCCTCCGACGAGCGGCCCATCGACGTTGCGGCCGAGGTCCGGACCGGCGACGTCGTCCTGGTGCCCTACGGCTGGCACGGACCCGCCATGGCCGCCCCCGGCTACGACATGTATTACCTCAACGTCATGGCCGGCCCTGGCCCTGTCCGCGACTGGCTGATCAGCGATGACCCGCACCACGGCTGGATCCGCCAGACCTGGGAGGGCCAGGACCTGGACCCGCGGCTGCCATTCGGCCGCTAGGCCGTTCGGCTGCTCAGGCGCTGACAGCTAGCCATTGAACGTGGCCGGGTGCGGTCCGGTGCGCCCGTTCCGCTCAAGGGCATTCACGGCCGCCAGTTCGCCCGCGGAAAGCTCAAAGCCGAACACCTCCAGGTTTTCCCGGATCCGGGCCGGCGTCACTGACTTCGGGATGACGATCCTCCCCTGCTGCAGGTGCCCGCGAAGAATGACCTGCGCCGGGGTTCTGCCGTGCCGCGCGGCGATCTCCGTGATGGCCGGATCCGCCAGCAGTGCACCCTGGGCCAACGGACTCCAGGCCTCCGTCGCAATGCCCTGCGCCGCGTTGAACACCGTCACTGCGTGCTGCTGAAGGGCCGGGTGCAGTTCCACCTGGTTGACGGCCGGCACCGTTCCGCCCAGGTCGATGAGCCGCTGCAGGTGTCCCGGCTCGAAATTGGAGACGCCGATGGCCCTGACCCGGCCGTCGGCAAGGAGTTTCTCAAGGGCCAACCAGGAGTCGGCGTACCGGTCCGATGCCGGCGCGGGCCAGTGGATCAGGTAAAGATCCAGGTAGTCGAGACCCAGCTTGTCCAGGCTCGCGTCGAAGGCAGCAAGGGCCGGTTCGTAGCCGAGGTCGTCGATCCAGAGCTTGGACGTGATGAAGAGCTCCTCCCGGGCGATCCCGGATTCCGCGAGCGCGCGGCCGGTTCCGGCTTCGTTTCCGTAGATGGCGGCCGTGTCGATGCTCCGGTAACCGGCCGCGAGCGCCGCTGCTACCGCCTCGGTGGTCTCGGCGTCGGGAATCTGAAAGACGCCGAAGCCCAGCTGCGGCATCCGCACCCCGTTGTTGAGGACGATATGGGGCCTTGAGTTCATGGTGTCTCCTGTTGTTGTGGTCGGGCGGTCTGTTGTGTTCGAGCGGTCAGCGGGCAACGGCTGCAGCCTCGGTGACCGGAAGGTCTGTGCTGGTTTCCGCCGCTGCAACGGCGGGCACGGTTGATCCGCCGGTTCCCGGCAGGTCGGCGTCGTGCTTCTTTGCGTGAGCCGCGGCGAACGCCATCACTGCCAGGCCCAACAAGGTGATCCCGGCGCCGGCCCAGATGGGCGAGGTGTAGCCGAGGCCGGCGGTGATGGTGACGCCGCCCAGCCAGGCGCCCAGGGCATTGCCGACGTTGAATGCGCCGATGTTGGCGCCGGAGGCCAGGGTGGGAGCGCTGCTGGCGTATTTCATGACGCGCATCTGCAGCCCAGGAACCGTGGCGAAGCCGAAGCCGCCCAGCAACACCATGGAGGCGATGGTCAACGGCTGGTTGCCGGCGGTCAGGGCGAAAACCACGAGCACCACCACCAGAATGGCGAGCACTACCAGCAGGGTGCGGTCCACATTCTTGTCGGCCGCCTTGCCGCCCACGGTGTTGCCGATGAAGAGCCCGACGCCAAAGAGGATCAGCAGCCACGGGACCGTGGTGGCGGAGAAGCCGGTGACCTCGGTGAGGGTGAAGGCGATGTAGGTGAAGGCGCCGAACATGCCGCCGTACCCAAGGATGGTGACGAGGATGGAGAGCCAGACCTGTCCGGACCGGAAGGCACGGAGCTCGCCGCGCAGACCGCCGGAGGCAGAACCAGGGGCTGAATCTCCCGAACCTGTTCTGGGCACCAGGGCGAGGATGCCGGCCAGGGCGAGGACACCGATCACGGTGATCGCCCAGAACGTGGAGCGCCAGCCCGCGGCCTGGCCCAGCATGGTGCCGAACGGGACACCGAGCACATTCGCAGCCGTCAGGCCGGTGAACATGATCGCGATCGCACCCGCCTTCTTAGTGGGCGCCACCATGCTCGCGGCCACGACGGCGCCGATGCCGAAGAACGCGCCATGTGCGAGGGCGGCAATGATGCGGCCGATCATCATTACCGAGTAATCCGGCGCGAGCGCCGAGACGAGGTTGCCGGCGATAAACAGCACCATCAGCACGGCCAGCACGGGCTTGCGTTCGAAACGCGTCACGGCGGCGGTGAGACCCAGCGCCCCGACCACGACGGCGAGCGCGTAGCCGGAGATGAGCCAGCCCGCGGTCGCCTCGGTGACGTGGAAGTCTGCGGCCACTTGCGGCAACAGGCCCATGATGACGAACTCGGTGAGTCCGATGCCGAACCCGCCGAGGGCGAGGGCTATCAGGCCAACAGGCATGGAGGTGCTCCTTACAAAGCTGTACGGGATGGGGTATGGCGCGTAAGCTAGTAGTTGCAGACGCGTTATTTATTCTTGCATAAGCAGATACAGCGCGCAAGCAACTATTATTTGATGTGCCCGTCACCACCCCGCCGGGCACGCGAGTTGAAGGGAAACACGTGATGGGCATCAAGGACGACGCCGTCGAGGTCCGGGCGCAAGGCTGGCGGACCCTGGCGGCCCTGCACGGGCTGATCGAGGCCGAGCTGGAGCGGTCCTTGCAGGCCGAGGCGCAGCTCTCGGTCGTGGAGTACACCGTGCTGGACGCGCTGAGCCGGCAGGACGGCTGGCACATGCGGATGCAGCAGCTGGCCCGTGCCACGGCGTTGAGCGCGAGTGCCACCACGCGCCTGGTCAACCGGCTCGAGGACCGCGGGCTGCTGACCCGGATCCTGTGCGCGGATGACCGCCGCGGAATTTACACCGAGCTCACCCCCAGCGGCATCGCCCTGCTCGAGCAGAGCAGGCCGGTCCACGACGCCACGCTGGAGCGGGCGCTGGCCGAGGCCCAGGAAGTCCCCGAACTGGCGCCGCTGGTCGACGCCCTCCCCCGGCTGCACGCCGCGGCCTAGCGCGGCAACCGCCTCGCG
This sequence comes from Arthrobacter sp. 01N444, assembly GCF_056399305.1. NCBI lineage: Bacteria > Bacillati > Actinomycetota > Actinomycetes > Micrococcales > Micrococcaceae > Arthrobacter > Arthrobacter sp. 01N444. Next base: position 68,802 of record NZ_JBFTRB010000019.1, on the reverse strand, counting down.
CGAGTACGCAGAAAGAACGCAGAAAGCCCCGCCGGGGACGAATCCCGGGCGGGGCTTGTGCGTGCAGGGCTTTCTTGACTGCGGCTAGACGGTGACCGGTTCCCTGGCGGCCGCCTGTTTGAAGAAGTGTTCCAGGTCCTCCAGGCTCTTGTCCTTGGTCTCCGGAATGTACTTCGCGGCAAAGGCGATGGCCCCAACGCCGAGCACAGCGAAGACGAAGAAGGTGCTGGACAGTCCGATCGCGGCGAGGAGCTGCGGGAAGCCGAAGCCAACCAGGAAGTTCACGATCCACAGCACGAAGGCCGAGGCGCCCATGCCCAGGCCGCGGATCTTCAGCGGGAAGATCTCTGAGAGCATCAGCCAGGTGACCGGTGAGATTGCACCTTGCTGGAAGGCCAGGAATGTCACGGTCAGGGCCAGGACGACGAAGCCCCGGGCGGGGCCCTCGGGGAGGATGAGAGAGAAGACGCCGATCAGGAACAGCGCCGTCGTGGTGCCGAGCTGGCCAGTGATGAGCATCCTCCGCCGTCCCACTTTGCCCAGCAGCCAGATGCCCAGAAACGTGGCGAGAACGGAGATGACCCCGTTGGCGATGTTGGCCGTGAGGGCCGCTTCGCGGCCGAATCCGGACTCGGCGAGGATCTGCGTGCCGTAGTACATGATCGAGTTGACGCCCGTGATCTGCTGGATGACCGCGAGCCCGATCCCCACCACGAAGATGTGCCGGAGCCACGGAACACTGAGGTCCTTCCAGGAGCCCATCTTGGCCTTGTAGTCCTCCACGGCCATGGCCTTGACTTCTTCAAATTCAGCCCTGGCCTCGGACTGGGAGCGGATCCGCTGCAGCACACTGAGGGTTTCGCCGAAGCTGCCCATCGATGCCAGCCAGCGCGGGCTTTCGGGCATGAAGTTCATGCCGACCCAGAGCGCGATCGCCGGCAGGGTTGCGATGACCAGCATCCAGCGCCAGATCCCGCCGGCCTCGCCGAAGCTGTTGCCGAGGTAGGCGTTGAACATGAAGGCCAGCAGCTGGCCCGTGACGATCATCAGCTCGTTTTGGGTGACAATTCGTCCGCGCCGGGCACTCGGTGAGACCTCGGCCAGGTACACCGGCACCGTCACCGAAGCCCCGCCCACGGCCAGGCCGAGGATCAGGCGTGCCAGGATCATCACCTCCGTGTTCGGCGCGAAGGTACACGCAAGGGTGCCGGCGAGGAACACCACGGCCAGCACCATGATCATTTTGCGCCGGCCGTGGCGGTCCGCCAGGCGCCCGCCGAAGAGGGCGCCAAAGGCCGCCCCGAACAGCAGCGAGGAGGTCACGAGCCCTTCGGTCAGTGGCGTGAGGCCCAGGTCCACCTGCATGTACGGCAAAGCGCCGTTGATCACGCCGGTGTCGTAGCCGAAGAGCAGTCCGCCGAAAGTGGAGACGATCGTCGCGGTCCGGAGGGCCCGTTTGTGGTTGACGGGCCGTGTCACCTCGGCGACGGGCGCCGTCATAGGCTCGCCTTCGCGACGCGCTGTTTCATGGTCTCCAGCTGGTACCGGGAGACGTCCGCGGCGTTGTCGTCCTCGGCGAAGACGCTGGAGACCATCACCGTATCTTCACGGTCCAGGAAGCCGATCTCCTGCAGGCCGCCGAAAAACTCGTCCCAGTTTACGTCGCCGTCGCCGATTTTCAGGTGCTGGTGCACGCGGACGGGGTTGCCGGGCGGGTTGGTGATGTAGCGCAGGCCGTGTGAGGCGTGGTGGTCCATCGTGTCGGCCACGTGGACCAGGCGCAGCTTGTCGCCCGCGGCCCGCATGATCTCCAGCGGTGCGTTCTTCATGTGGAAGCTGTGCGAGGCCACGTAGACCAGGCCAACATTCTTCGAGTTCAGCCCGCGGATCACGCGGATCGCGGCCAGGCCCTCCTCGACGAAGTCGTCCGGGTGCGGATCGATCAGCAGGTCGATCCCCTCCCGCTCGATGATGGGGAGCAGCTCCTCCATGGAGCGGTAGAAGGCCCGCTCGGATTCTTCGGCCTTCTCCGGCCGGCCGCTGAATTCGGTGTTCATGGTGCCAACGCCCAGGTCCACGGTGATCTGGATGGCGCGCTTCCAGTAGCGGACGGCCGCCTCGCGTGCGTCCTCGTCCGGGCCGGACCAGCGCAGCACGGGCAGCACCGACGCGATTTCGATTCCCGCGTCCTTGCAGGCCGCCTTCAGCTTGCCCACGAGCTCGTCGTCGGCCTTCGGGTGGTTGAAGAAGGGGATGAAATCGGCGTGCGGGGTCATCTGCATGTACTTGTAGCCGAGGTCGGCCACCACGCGCGGGAACTCGAGGAGTCCGTGGCTGTGGTGGAACGGCGTGGGATCTAGGGCGATTTTCACGGTGAACACTCCATTGTGGATCTGGCGGGCGTGCGGCCGGCCGGCGCGTTCTTTGCAGTAGAAGGCGCCGGCCGGCGGGGTTTTAGCGGTACAGGGCGGGCTTGGCGTTGAGCTTCACGGCGACCTTTTCGCCGTTCTTCTGCGCCTCGACGCCGGCCTCGCAGCAGGCGGCCGTGGCGTAGCCGTCCCAGGCGGTGGGGCCGCCGATCTCATCGCGCAGGGCGGCGTCCACCCAGGACTGGATTTCGACGTCGTACGCCGCCCCGAAGCGTTCCTCGAAGCCGGGGGTGACGTGGCCGCCCCAGCGGCCGTTGCTGCGGGTGTACGGGCCTTTGTCGCCGCCGATGCTGACGATGCCGTCTTCGAAGGAGGCCTGGGTGGCCACCTCGTAGCCGAACTTCGCGTTGACGTAGATCTCGACGTCGGCCAGGACACCGGACTCGGTCTCGATCAGGACGTGCTGCGGGTCGTGTTGCCCGGCCGGGGCGTTCCGTGTGGCCTTGCCGAGGCGGACCTGGACCGAGGTGATTTCCTCGCCGGTGAAGTAGCGGATGGCGTCGAATTCGTGGACCACGGAGTCGTTGATCAGCATCTCGTTGGTGAAGCCCGCCGGGGTGGTGGGGTTCCGGTGCTGGTGGTGCAGCATGAGCAGCTCACCGAGTTCGGAGTCGCGGATGATTTTGCCGAGGGCGGCGTATTCGGCGTCGAAGCGGCGCATGAAGCCGACCTGGATGCGCTTGTGGCCCAGCACCTGCTCGGCTTCGACAATCTTCCAGGAGGATTCGGCATCCGGGGTGAGCGGCTTCTCGCAGAGGATCGGGATGTCCTTGGCGATCGCCCTAAGCAGGATGTCCTCGTGCAGGAAGCCGGGGGTGGCGATCAGGACGGCGTTGACGTCGCCGTTGTTGAGGGCCTCCTCGGCGTCGGCGAGGGCGACGGCGCCGGGGATGCCTTCGATGGCGGCCTGGGCACGGGCGAGGTCGACGTCGACGACGGCGGCAACTTCGGCGCCGTGGATGCGGGTGTTGAGCCGCTGGATATGGTCTGCGCCCATACGGCCGGCGCCGATGACAGCTACGCGGAGGGTCTTGGTCATGATCTTGTCCTCAGTTCTAGTTGACGGCGGTGCGGGAGCCGCAGGAGAGCAGGTAGTTCCGGGTGCGCTTGGCGATCGGCATCGGGACGTCGAAGGCCACGGGATACATGTCCTGTTCCACAATGCCAAAGATCGGCCGGTTGAGCGCCTCCACGGCTTCGATGACGGCGCGCAGGTCCGGCAGCCCGTTCGGCGGCTCGGTCATCACGCCGGCCAGGTTGGCGGCGGCCCACGTCATGTTTTCCTCGTTGACCTTTTTGAGGATGTCCGGGTTGATCTGCTTGAGGTGCAGGTAGCCGATCCGGTCCGGATAGTTCTTGATCAGGTCGAGGCTGGAGGCCCCGCAGTATTCGGCGTGGCCGGTATCCAGGCAGAGGTTGAGGTACTTCGGGTCCGTGGCCGCGAGCAGGGTTTCGATGTCCTCCTGCGCGCCGACGTGGGAGTCGGCGTGCGAGTGGAACTGCTGCTTCAGGCCGAAATCCTCCAAGAGGGTCTTGCCCATGCGGTTGTGGCCGGAGAACAGGTCGCTCCACGCCTTCTCGGTGAGCGTGCCGCTCTCGACGGCCTCGCCGGTGACGTCGTCGCGCCACATGGCGGGAATGACCACGATGTGTTCGCCCCCCATGGCTGCCGTGAGTTCGGCGACCTTGCGGGCCGGCTCCCAGGCTTCGTCGTACTGGTGGGCCCCGCGGTGGAATGCGGTGAACACGGTGCCGGCCGAGATCTTGAGGTCGCGCTGCTTGAGCTCTTCGGCGAGACGGGCCGGATCGGTGGGGAGGTAGCCATAGGGGCCAAGTTCGATCCACTTGTAGCCGGATTCGGCGACCTCGTCGAGGAAGCGTTCCCACGGGGTCTGCTGGGGGTCATCCGGGAACCAGACGCCCCAGGAGTCCGGCGCGGTGCCGATGATCAGCTTGTTCTCTGTCATTTCCATTCCTTCTCATCGAGTGCTCCGCAGGTGCCGTTTTGGACGCTCAAAACGGCGGTTGCGGAGCAGTCGATCGTGGTTAGTCGAGGCGTCAGTTGGACGGGAAGTTGTAGGAGGCGCCGGAGGCGTGCGTCGGTTCGGGCCAGCGCGAGGTGACCACCTTGCCGCGGGTGTAGAAGGAGACGCCTTCGGGGCCGTAGATGTGCTTGTCGCCGAACAGCGAGGCCTTCCAGCCGCCGAAGGAGTGGTACGCCACCGGCACGGGCAGCGGCACGTTGATGCCGATCATGCCCACGGTGACGGAGCGCTGGAACTTCCGGGCCGCGGCGCCGGAAGAGGTGAAGATCGCGGTGCCGTTGCCGTAGGGGTTGGAGTTGATCAGGGCGATGCCGGCGTCGAGGTCCTCCACCCGGACCACGACCAGGACGGGGCCGAAGATTTCCTCGGTGTAGGCGGTCATCCCGGCCGTGACGTGGTCCAGGACGGTCGGGCCGACCCAGAACCCGTCTTCGTGGCCGGGGACCACGAGGTCGCGGCCGTCCACCACCATCGCGGCGCCGGCGGTTTCGGCTTCGGTGACGATCTTCACGATGCGTTCCTTGGACGCCGGCGTGATGACCGGGCCCATTTCGGCGTCGGGCACGGTGCCGTTGTTGACCTTGACGGCCAGGGCGCGCTCCTCGACCTTCTTGACCAGCAGGTCGGCGGCTTCGCCGACGGCGACGGCGACCGAGATGGCCATGCAGCGTTCCCCGGCGGAGCCGAAGGCGGCGGCGGCCAGGTGGTCGGCAGCGTTGTCGAGGTCGGCGTCGGGCAGGATGATCGCGTGGTTCTTCGCCCCGCCCAGGGCCTGGACGCGCTTGCCGTGGGCGGTGGCGGTCTCGTGGACGTACTTCGCGATCGGGGTGGAACCGACGAAGGAGATGCCGTCCACGTCCGGGTGGGTCAGGAGGCCGTCGACCGTTTCCTTGTCGCCGTGCAGGACCTGGAAGACGCCGTCGGGCAGCCCGGCCCGCTTCCACAGCTTGGCGAGCAGCATTGAGGCGGAGGGGTCGCGCTCGGAGGGCTTGAGGATGAAGGCGTTGCCGGTGGCGATCGCCATCGGGGCCATCCACAGCGGGACCATGACCGGGAAGTTGAACGGGGTGATGCCGGCGACGACGCCGAGCGGTTCGCGGAAGGAGAAGACGTCGATGCCGGTGGAGACCTGGTCCGAGTAGTCGCCCTTGAGCAGCTGCGGGATGCCGCAGGCGAACTCGATGACCTCGAGTCCGCGGCCGATCTCGCCCTTGGCGTCGGAGAGGACCTTGCCGTGTTCGGCGGTGATCAGTTCGGCGAGCTCGTCCACGTGGGAGGCGACGAGTTCGCGGAACTTGAACAGCACCGCGGTGCGCTTGGCCAGGGAGATGTCGCCCCAGGAATCGGCGGCAGCGCGGGCGGCGGCGACGGTGGTGTCCAGGTCTTCCCGGTTGGCCAGCCGCAGCTCCGCGGAGACGGCGCCGGTGGCCGGGTTGTAGACGGGCTGGGTGCGGGTGCCCTCACCGGCGGTTTCGGCGCCGTTGATGAAGTGGCTGATGGTGGTGACGGTCGTCGTTGACATAGTGGTGGACTTCCTTGGTCTGTGGCTGTTCGTGGTGATGAGGGGGGGTCAGCCGAGCAGCTTGCGCTGGCGGGCCTTGTGGTCGGTGTAGGTCTGGAAGGCCTGCTTCGTGGAGTCGAGCTCGGAGACCTGGGAGACCGGAACGTCCCACCATGACTCGGAGCTGGGGGCATCCAGCAGCGGGTCGGATTCAACGTGGATGACGATCGGGCCGCCGCGTTCGGGGGCTGCTTTGGCGTCCCGGATGGCCTGCTCGAGCTCGGCGATGACCTTCTCCCCCGGTTCGATCCGGATCACCTTCACGCCGAGGCTTTCGGCGTTCAGGGCCAGGTCGACCGGGAGCCGGTCGCCGTCGTCGAAGCTGTGGTGTTCCTCATCCAGCGCCCGGTACTGGGTGCCGAAGCGCTGGGAACCGAGGGACTCGGAAAGCGAACCGATCGAGGCGTAGCCGTGGTTCTGGATCAGGACCACGATCAGCTTGATCCGCTCGGCGACGGCGGTGACGAGTTCGGTGTGCATCATCAGATAGGAGCCGTCCCCCACCATGACGACGACGTCGCGCTGCGTGCCGCCCTTGGCGGCTTCGGCCAGGGCGGCGCGCTTGACCCCGAGGCCGCCCGGGATCTCGTAGCCCATGCAGGAGTAGGCGTATTCGACGTGGTAGCCGAACGGGTCCCGGACGCGCCACATCTTGTGCAGGTCACCGGGGAGTGAGCCGGCGGCGCAGATGACGACGTCCTGGGCGTCCATGGCGCGGTTCGTGGCGCCGATGATCTCGTTCTGCGCCGGCAGCGGCGTGAACCGCGTGTCGAATGCCTCGTCCACGGTGGCGTCCCAGCGTTTCTTCTCGGCCGCGATCCGCTGCTCGAGGTCCGCGCCGATGCGGTAGCCGCCGAGGGCCTGGTTCAGCTTGACCAGGGCCTTGCGGGCATCGGCCACGATCGGCAGTGAGGTGCCGTGCTTGTAGGCGTCGAGGGCGGCGACGTTGATGTTGAGGAATTTCACGTCCGGGTTCTGGAACGCGGTCCGGGAGGCGGTGGTGAAGTCCTCGTAGCGGGTACCGATCCCAATGATGAGGTCGGCCTCGGCGGCGATGGCGTTGGCCGCCGTCGTGCCGGTGGAACCGATGGCCCCGAGGGAGAACTTGTGGTCCCAGGGCAGCACGCCGACGCCGGCCTGGGTGTTGCCGACCGGGATGCCGGTCAGCTCGGCGAACTTCGCGAGTTCCTCGTTGGCGTAGGCGTAGAGCACGCCGCCGCCGGCGATGATCAGCGGGCGCTTGGCGGCGCGGATCGCCTCGGCGGCGCGGCGGATGTCCTCGTCGTCGGCGTCCGGGCGGCGGATCCGCCATTCGCGTTCGGCCAGGAATTCCTCGGGCACGTCGAAGGCCTCGGCCTGGACGTCCTGGGGCAGCGAGATGGTGACGGCGCCGGTCTCGGCCGGGTCGGTGAGGACACGGAGTCCGTGGTGGAACGCGGAAAACAGCTGCTCTGGCCGGGAGACGCGGTCAAAAAACTTCGACAGCGGCCGGAATGCGTCATTGACGGTGATGTCGTAGGCGTAGGGCTGTTCGAGCTGTTGCAGCACGGGGTCGGCGGCGCGGGTCGCGAACGTGTCACTCGGCAGCAGCAGGACCGGCAGCCGGTTGGTGGTGGCCAGCGCCGCGCCGGTGAGCAGGTTCGAGGAGCCCGGACCGATCGAGGTGCTGATCGCGAAGGTCTGGCGGCGGCGGGTGTGGCGGGCGAAGCCGACCGCCTGGTGGGACTGGGCCTGTTCGTTGCGGCCCTGGTAGTACGGCATGATCGTCGGATCGAGCTGCTGGTACTGCTTGAGGGCCTGGCCGACGCCGGCGACATTGCCGTGGCCGAAGATGCCGAACGTGCCCGGAATCAGGCGTTCCCGGAAGTCCTGGCCGCCGACCGAATCGACGGTGTACTGCTTGGACAGGTATTCAACGACGGCCTGCGCGACCGTCATTCTGCGTGTTCCTGATGCCGTGCTCATTCCCATGGGAAGCTACTCCGATACTTCTTTGGTGCGGGTGGATTCGGTGTGGTGCAGCAGCGAGGCCGCGGTTGCCACGGCGCCGGCGACGTCGCCGTCCTGCGGGTAGAGCAGGGTCCGGCCGACGGTGAGGCCCTGAACGCCGGGCAATGCGAGGGCAGTCTGCCAGCTGGCGAACACCTCGTCCTGGCCAGCGTCCGGGTCTCCGCCAAGGAGCACGGTGGGCATCGTGGTGGACGCCATGACGCGGTCCATCTCGGCCACCACGGGGAGCTTCATCCAGGTGTAGGCGCTGCTCGCGCCAAGGCCTTCGGCGATGGCGACTGACTTGATGACGGCGTTGGTGGAGAGGTCGTTGCGGACCTTCCCGTTTTCGCGGACGGAGAGGAACGGTTCCACCATGGCGATCAGCCTGCGTTCGGCGAGGGAGTCGATGGCCCTCGCAGTCGCTTCGAGGGTGGCGACGGTGTCCGGGTCGCCGAGGCAGATGCGGGTCAGCATCTTGCCGCCGTCGGCGCCCAAGGCCTCGAGCGCGGCCGCGGTGTGGCCGGTAAAGCGGTCATCGAATTCGTTCACCAGGCCGGACAGTCCGCCACGGTTCATCGAGCCGAAGAGCAGCTTGCCCTCGAGCGCGCCGAGCAGGAGCAGATCGTCCATGATGTCCGGCGAGGCGAGGACCCCGTCCACGTCCGGGTTGGCCAGGGCGATCTGCAGGCGGTCCAGGAGCTGGCGGCGGTCGGCCATGGCCACCGGATCGTTTCCGACGGCGAGCGCGCCGCGGGCCGGGTGGTCGGCGGCGACGATGAAGTTCTGCCGGTGGGCCCTGACGCCGGGGTGGCGGCGCCGGGCCTTGGCGGCGCGGGCAATCGCTTCCGGGTCTTCGAGCCGGATAATGCTCAGGTGCTCGTAGCGGCGGGGATCATCGTTCACCCCACGGGTGGCGACGGCTGGGTTTGCACTCACAGTGCTGCTCCTTCGGTGGCGTAGGTACCCGGCAGCAGCCGGCCGCGTTCGGCGAGCAGGCCGGTGACTTCGTCCGGCGTCGGCATCGCGTCGGCGCAGGACAGTCGGGAGGCGACGAGGGCGCCGGCGGCGTTGGCGAAATCGAGGACCTGGGCCAGGGGCCAGCCGGAGAGCAGGCCGTGGCAGAAGGCCCCGCCGAAGGAGTCGCCGGCACCGAGGCCGTTGACGGTTTCCACGGGCACCGGGGCGGAGACCACCCGCTCGGTGCGGGTCTTGGCCATGACCCCTTCAGGGCCCAGCTTCACGACGGCGATTTCGACGCCGGCCGCGAGCAGCCGGTCCGCCTGTTCGTCCGGGGTGCCCTCCCCGACGGCGACGGCGCATTCCTTGTCGTTGCCGATCGCGACGGTGACGTGCGGCAGGATCCTGGCGACCTGTTCCCGGGCCTCCTCCTCGGAGGCCCAGAACATCGGCCGGTAGTCGAGGTCCAGGATGGTGAACTGGCCTTCCTTGAGCCCGGTGCGGGGCCGTGCCTCGTGGGCCGTGAGCTGGGCGGTGCGGCTGGGCTCCTGGCAGAGTCCGGTGACGGTGGACCAGAAGATCCCGGCGTCCCTGATGGCGTCCAGGTCCAGTTCCTCGGCCTTGATCTGCAGGTCTGGTGCCGTGGGGAAGCGTCCATAGAAGTAGAGCGGGAAGTCCTCCGGCGGCTTGATGGCGCAGAACGTGACGGCGGTGGGCCATTCCTTGACCGCCGTGACGAAGGAGTCGTCCACGTTGAATTTGCGCAGTTCGCGGTGCAGGTACTTGCCGAAGGCGTCGTCGCCGGTGCGGGTGATGACGGCGGTGCGGCGGCCATGGCGGGCAGCGGCGACCGCTACGTTGGATGGGGATCCGCCAAGGTACTTTCCGAAGGACGTGACATCCTCCAGATCCACCCCTATGTCGTTCGGGTAGATATCAACACTGATGCGCCCGATCGTGAGCAGTTCGTGGGTCACGGTGATCGTGGACCTTTCTGGTGTGGACTCGATACCTTTGCGCAGCCTGAGCTTCGGCGTTTCTGCGGTGCTTATTCAGTGCTTTGGGGCCTGGCGTGAGCCGGGCCACAACCACTACTTTGCCTTAGAATCCATGTACTGTCAAAGGTTTGTACTGACATATTTACAACATGACACGGGGACTTCAAATGATGCCCCGCGCGGCGCCGCGGCGGCGGGGCAGGCGCCGGAAATACCCGGGTGTTTACCTGGCGGGAACGCCGAGTTCGCCGGTGACGTACTGGGCCTGCCCGAAACCGAACGACCAGTCCCCCGCGGTGTTCTCGACATATCCGATGAAAACGTCCTGGCCGGCGACCCCCGCGGCGGCCAGCCTGTCCGCAATGGCGGCAAACAGGGACTGCTTGGCGGACTGGCTTCGCCCGGCCTGGGTGAAGATCTGGATCATCACCACGCCCGGCGTCCGCTCGAAGCCGAGCCCGGCATCCTGGGCGACAATTTGCCCCTCGGGATGCTCGGTCAGCACGTGGAAGTAGTCCCGCTCCGGAATGCCAAATTCGGCCACGATCGCATTGTGGATGCCCTGGCTGAGCCCGCGGAGCTGCTCCGCGCCGCGGCCCTGGTTGACGTCAATTCGTACGAGAGGCACTCGCATCTCCTTCGTTAGTTTGTCCTGACATACTAACAAAGTAATTTGGAGCTGCGCAAGGATTCCGTGACAGCACACAGCAACGCGGGGTCACTTAGCGCCCATCCTCGGGTGCGGAATGGGCGCTAAGTGACCCCGCGTTGGGGTATTGCGCAGACTATCGGCCCGGCGTAGCGTTATCAATGTAGAGGTTGATCAATGAATTAGTTGATCACCATGCAGATTGGGTAGAGATCCTGAGGTCGCCGAGACTTTGGGGTGCGGAGATGTTGGGACGGGAGGTGGGGACACCAAGTGGATTCCAGCGACGACAGCGAGCTCGACGCGGCCTTCCTGGCCCTCGCCGATCCGGTCCGCCGCCGCATCATTGCCCGGCTCAGCCGGGGCCCGGCCACCGTCAATGAACTGGCGGAGCCCTTCGCGATCACCAAGCAGGCGGTCTCGAAACACATCCAGGTCCTCGAGCAAGCGCAACTTGTCACGCGCACCCGTGACGCCCAGCGCCGGCCCGTGCACCTGAACCCTGCACGGCTGGAAGCGCTCACCGCCTGGATCGACCAGTACCGGCTGGTCCGCGAGGGGCAGTTCCGCAGCCTTGACGCCGTGCTTGAAATCCGCGCCGCCCAGAGCGGCACACAGGCAAAGGATGCATCATGAGCAACGCACTGAAATTGACCGTCCCCGAGGGTCTGCCGTTCATCGATTTCGAGCGTGAATTCGATTTTCCGGTGTCCGAGGTGTTCCGGGCGCATAAGGATCCCGAGCTCGTCGCACAGTGGCTTGGCCCGCGGCGGCTGACCATGGCTGTTGACCACTACGACTTCAGGACCGGCGGCAGCTACCGCTACACCCACACCGCGCCGGACGGCAGCGCCTATGGTTTCACCGGTGTCTTCCACACTGTCCGCGAGAATCATTTCGCCATCCAGACCTTCGAATTCGATGGCTACCCGGACGTGGTGAGCATTGAGTCCCTGACCTTCGAGGACCTGGGCGGCGGCCGTTCGCGGCTCAGCGGCCACGCGGTCTACCCCAGCATGGAGGCCCGCGACGGCATGGCGCAGTCCGGAATGGAGGGCGGCATGACCGAAGCCTACGAACAGCTCGAGGAAGTCCTCAGCGGGGCCAAGGTCTAGGACCTCGGGGTCTTAAAGAGTACGACGGCGGCAGGTCACCTCCCGGGGAAGATGGCCTGCCGCCGTCGTACCTAAAGAAACAACGCGGGGTCACTCCGCGCCCATCCCACCGAGCGGAATGGGCCGTGAGTGACCCCGCGTTGCTGTATTGCAGTGGTGCTTATTTGCCGTGGTGCTTCGGACCTAGAGGGTCGCGAAGACCTCGCGCAGGAGCTTGGCAGTCTCGGACGGCGTCTTGCCGACCTTGACGCCGGCAGCCTCGAGGGCTTCCTTCTTGGCCTGGGCGGTGCCCGCGGAACCCGAGACGATGGCGCCTGCGTGGCCCATGGTCTTGCCTTCCGGAGCGGTGAAGCCGGCCACGTAGCCAACAACCGGCTTCGTGACGTGGGCCTTGATGTAGTCGGCGGCACGCTCTTCGGCGTCGCCACCGATTTCGCCGATCATGACGATCGCCTTGGTCTCCGGGTCAGCCTCGAAGGCTTCGAGAGCATCGATGTGGGTGGTGCCGATGACCGGGTCGCCGCCGATGCCGATGGCGGTGGAGAAGCCGAGGTCGCGCAGCTCGTACATCATCTGGTAAGTCAGGGTGCCCGACTTGGAGACGAGGCCGATGGGGCCCTTGCCCGTGATGTTGGCCGGGGTGATGCCGACGAGGGCCTCACCCGGGGTGATGATGCCGGGGCAGTTCGGTCCGATGATGCGGGTGACCTGCTTGCCGTTGGCGTCCACCTTGGACTGGGCCAGTGCCCAGAACTCGGCGGAGTCCTGGACCGGCACGCCTTCGGTGATGACGACGACGAGGCCGATGCCGGCCTCGATGGCTTCAACGACGGCGTCCTTGGTGAAGGCCGGCGGCACGAAGACGATGGAAACGTCAGCACCGGTCTCTGCCATGGCTTCCTTGACGGTGCCGAAGACGGTGATCTCGGCGTCGCCGTGCAGGACCGTGGTGCCGGCCTTGCGGGCGTTGACGCCGCCCACAACGTTGGTGCCGGCCTTGAGCATCAGGGCGGTGTGCTTGGTGCCTTCGCCGCCGGTGATGCCCTGGACGATGACCTTGGAGTCCTTGTTCAAATAAATAGACATAGTCGAGTCCCTCTACTTCGCTGCGTTGGCGAGCTCGGCAGCCTTGTCGGCGCCCTCGTCCATGGTGGCGGCCAGGGTAACCAGCGGGTGGTTTGCCTCGGCCAGGATGCGGCGGCCTTCCTCAACGTTGTTGCCGTCGAGGCGGACTACCAGCGGCTTGTTCGCGGAGTGGCCCAGCTCGGCCAGTGCACCGACGATGCCCTTGGCGACGGCGTCACAGGCGGTGATGCCGCCGAAGACGTTGACGAAGACGGACTTGACCTGCGGGTCGCCCAGGATGACGTCGAGGCCTGCTGCCATGACCTCGGCGGAAGCTCCACCGCCGATGTCCAGGAAGTTCGCGGGCTTGACGTTGCCGTGGTTCTCGCCGGCGTAAGCAACGACGTCGAGGGTGGACATGACCAGGCCGGCACCGTTACCGATGATGCCGACTTCGCCGTCCAGCTTGACGTAGTTGAGGTCCTGCGCCTTGGCCTTGGCCTCGAGCGGGTCAGCAGCGTCCTTGTCTTCAAGGTGGGCGTGCTTGGGGTGGCGGAAGTCGGCGTTCTCGTCGAGGGAGACCTTGCCGTCAAGGGCGACGATGTCGCCGGCGCCGGTCAGGACCAGCGGGTTGACCTCCACAAGAGTGGCGTCTTCCTTCTTGAAAACGTCCCAGAGCTTCAGGATTACGCTGGCGACCTTGCCACGCAGTTCCTCGGCGAAGCCTGCCGCGGCGACGATTTCGTCGGCCTTGGCCTGGTCGATGCCCACGGCCGGGTCAATCGAGATCTTGGCCAGGGCCTCGGGGCGCTCAACGGCGAGCTGCTCGATTTCCATGCCGCCTTCAACCGAGCACATGGCCAGGTAGTTGCGGTTGGCCCGGTCCAGAAGGACGGAGAAGTAGTATTCCTCGGCGATGTCTGCACCCTGGGCGATCATCACCCGGTGCACGGTGTGGCCCTTGATGTCCATCCCGAGGATGTTGGTGGAGTGTTCAAACGCTTCGTCAGCGGTCTTCGCGACCTTGACGCCGCCGGCCTTGCCGCGGCCTCCGGCCTTGACCTGCGCCTTTACGACAGTTACGCCGCCGATTTTCTCGGCAGCTGCCTTTGCTTCTTCAGGGGTGTGCGCCACGATGCCAGCAAGCACGGGTACACCGTGCGCCTCGAACATATCGCGCGCCTGATATTCAAACAGGTCCACGGTTTAGTGTCCTTCTACGTCGAAGTAGTTTCTGTACAGCCGGACCCCACGTACTCGCGGTTACCGGGCTGCGGAATAAACGCACCCTGCGACAAGCTTGGAAACGAGCCACACGGCGCAATGCTCCTTTGGGAACTCTAGTCCTTCGATCGGACCAGCCCGTTCCAGAGTACCGGTTATGTGAGTAAGGACACTATTCTATGGAGCGTAGAAAAACCGCTAGATTACGGGGTTTTTGGGGTGTCCGACGGCGCTCCGAAGGCCGGCGCGGCCGTGCCAGACCCGCGTTCGTAAAGTACGGCGAACGCCCGTGCATCCGGCTGCACGGGGTGCTGGCGGACCGGTCTCCGGACTCCCGCCGGGTCTTCAGCCAAACGTCCAGCTACGCGGTCAGTTAGGCGTCCAGCTTGGTCAGCGGCGCGTAGCGCAGCAGCAGCCGCTTCTCGCCGATGTCGAACTTGACCTTGGCGACCGTCTTGTCCCCGGCGCCCTCCACCGCCAGGACGGTGCCGTTGCCGAAGCTGGTGTGGTTGACCTTGTCCCCCACGCTGACGGCGACAACTTCCTTCTGCGGCTGGACCCTGTTCTTGGCCACCGCGGCGGGAACGTCGGCGTTGAAGCCGGCGGACGGGCTGGCCGCGGCGCCGCGGGCTGTCCCGGCACCCCAGAACGATCCGCCGTAGCGGCTGGACCCGATCCCGGCACCGCTCCCCCAGCCTCCGCTCTGGCGGCTGGCGCCTTCGCGCTTCCACTCGACGAGCTCGGCCGGGATCTCCTCGATGAACTGGCTCGCGGGGTTGTACTGGCTCTGGCCCCACATGCTGCGGACCTCGGACCTGGTCAGGTAGAGACGCTTACGGGCACGGGTCAGCCCCACGTAGGCCAGCCGGCGTTCCTCGGCCAGTTCCTTGGGATCGGTGGCGGAGCGCTGGTGCGGGAACAGCCCGTGTTCCATGCCGGTCAGGAACACGACCGGGAATTCCAGGCCCTTCGCGGTGTGCAGCGTCATCAGGGTCACGACGCCGAGCCGCTTGGCTTCGGCGACGGCGGCCGCCAGGTTTTCGGCGTCACCGCCGGGGGCGTCCGGGATCTGGTCGGCGTCGGCCACGAGGGAGACCTGCTCCAGGAAGGCTCCGAGCGAGCCTTCGGGATTGTCGCGTTCGTATTCCCGGACGACGGCGACCAGTTCGGCGAGGTTCTCCACCCTGGACTCGTCCTGCGGGTCGGTGCTGGAGCGCAGCCCGGCAAGGTAGCCGGTTTGTTCGAGCACGGCTTCGAGGGCCGCGGCCGCGCCGGAGCCGGAAGCGACCTCGGCGAGGTCGTCGAGGAGTTTCACGAAGCCCAGCACGGCGTTGACCGAACGCGTCGCCATGCCCGGGGCTTCATCGGCGCGCCGCGCGGCGGCCATGAAGGAGGTGCGCTCACGCTCCGCCAGGGCGGCGACGGCACCCTCGGCTCGGTCACCGATCCCGCGCTTGGGTTCGTTGAGGATGCGGCGGAGGTTGACGTCGTCGTCCGGGTTGACCAGGACGCGCAGGTAGGCGAGGGCGTCCTTGATCTCCTTGCGCTCGTAGAAGCGGGTGCCGCCGACCACCTTGTAGGGCAGGCCCACGCGGACCAGGACGTCCTCGATCGAGCGGGACTGGGCGTTGGTGCGGTAGAAAATGGCCACGTCGCCGGGGCGCAGGTTGCCCTCATCCTGGAGCCGGTCAATTTCCTTGGCGATGAACTGGGCCTCGTCGTGTTCGTTCTCGCCGACGTAGCCCACGATCTTCTCGCCGTCGCCCTCGGCCGTCCAGAGCCGTTTCTCCGGCCGGTTGGGGTTGCGGGAGATCACCGAGTTGGCGGCGCTGAGGATGGTCTGGGTGGAGCGGTAGTTCTGCTCGAGCTTGATGGTGCGGGCGTCCGGGTAGTCCTTCTCGAACTCCACGATGTTGCGGATGTCCGCGCCGCGGAAGGCGTAGATGGACTGGTCTGAATCGCCGACGACGGTGAGTTCGGCCGCGTCGGGGCCCTCGCCGACGATCTCGCGCACCAGGGCGTACTGGGCGTGGTTGGTGTCCTGGTATTCGTCTACGAGGACGTGCCGGAAGCGGCGCCGGTAGGAGTCGGCGAG
Source organism: Arthrobacter sp. 01N444 (assembly GCF_056399305.1). Classification (NCBI taxonomy): domain Bacteria; kingdom Bacillati; phylum Actinomycetota; class Actinomycetes; order Micrococcales; family Micrococcaceae; genus Arthrobacter; species Arthrobacter sp. 01N444. The sequence goes on along the minus strand of NZ_JBFTRB010000019.1, from coordinate 52,672 downwards.
CGCCGGGAAGGCCCGGAACATGTAGACGGTCTCGGCGATCAGGTCATCGAAGTCCATGGCGTTGGCCTGGCGCAGGCGCTGGGTGGAGCCCTTGAAGACCTCGGCGACGGCCTGCTCGAAGGGATCGTTGTAGTTGGCGCTGGAGGAATAGCTGTCTGCGTCGATCAGCTCGTTCTTGAGCGCGGAGATCTTGTGCTGGATGGCCTTGGGCGCGAAGCGCTTGGGGTCAAGGTCCAGGTTCTTGGCGACCAGGGTGATCAGGCGCAGCGAGTCGGCGGAGTCGTAGATCGAGAAGTTGGAGTTGAGCCCGACGTTCTTGGCCTCGCGGCGCAGGATCCGGACGCAGGAGGAGTGGAAGGTGGAGATCCACATGGTCTTGGCCCGGCCGCCGACCAGCGCCTCGATCCGTTCCCGCATTTCGGCCGCGGCCTTGTTGGTGAAGGTGATGGCCAGGATCTCGCCGTGGTGCGCCCGCCTCGTGGCGATCAGGTAGGCGATCCGGTTGCTGAGCACGCGGGTCTTGCCCGACCCGGCGCCGGCGACAATCAGCAGGGCGCTGCCGGCGTGCTTGACCGCTTCTTCCTGCTGGGGGTTCAGCCCCTCGAGGAGTTCGCCTGCGTTCGGAAGCTGCGGGCGGTCCCAGCCGCTGTCAGGGCCGTCGCCGTGCGCGCTGCCGCCGTGCGGGGCGGCGCCGTGCAGGCTTCCGCCGTGCGGGGCGGAATCCGGTCCGGAATCCAGGCCCGCCAGGCCGGACCCGGAGCGCGATTTAGTGCCTGCCGCCGCCTTGGAGGCAGCTTGGAAGGGTCCGTCGGCGTAAGGGTCAAACAACATATCCATGGTGTATCTAAGTCTAGGCGGTGGCGCTGACAGCCGTGTCCGCCCGTCGGGACATGCCCTCCCCTGCCCGCGCCCAGTGGACATAATCCCCCTGCGCCCAGTCCTGGCCGCGAAGAATGAGCATGCCCCGCGGAAGCTGTCATGGAGAAGACCCGGGTTGTTCTGAAGACCGCCGAGGTTGTTCTGAAAAATGAGCATGCGCTACGGACACAGCTCTGCCCAACGGACATGTCCTCCGCCACCCGTGACCACTGGACATACTCCCTTTGTACCCGCTCCTGACAGCGAAAAATGAGCATGTCCCCCGGAGCCCGCCGCGAACAATGAGCATGTCCCGCGGGGAGGTCCGGCAGGCGGGAAGCTAGCCGACGCCCCCGGAGCTGAGCGCGGCGCGCAGCTGCTGGACCGCCGTCGTGCCTCCCGCGATGAACCAGTCGAGTCCGTTGACGCGCACGACGTCGGTCGCGCCGCCGGCCGCCTCCACGATCGCCTTCCCGGGCAGCCAGTCCCACTCGGGGCAGCTGTGCTGGAACCAGCAGCCGAGCTCTCCGTCCGCGACCCGGCCGAGGTCGCAGGAGCCGGACCCGAACATGCGCAGCGCGGCCGCCGACGTCGCTGCCGCGTGCCAGGGCATGGCACACATCGGATCGGCAAGCCACGTCGGGTGGATGTAGGTTGCCGCGCCGAGATCAGCCAGCGGCGTGTCGGAGCGTCCGGTGCCACCGGACGCGCCGGGCAGGAAGGTGACCAGTTTTTCACCATTGAGCGTCGCCGCACGGGACGTCCCGCCCAGCCAGAGTTTGTCCTCCTCCGGCTGGAAGATGGCGCCGAGCCCTGCACCGGAGGAATCCTTCAGGGCAATGGCCGAGCACCAGTACGTGGATCCATGCAGGAAGTTGAAGGTCCCGTCGACGGGGTCAATGACCCAGGTCCGGCCGCTGCTGCCCGCCGCAGAGGCGCCCTCCTCGCCCAGGACGGCGTCATTGGGCCGGCAGCGCCGAAGCTGTTCCAGCACGTAGGATTCGGCAGCGTGGTCGGCGGCCGTGACCACGTCCGAGACCGACGTCTTCTGCCTGCCCTCAAGCCCGGCCTGCCGCATCAACAGCGCCAGGGTACCGGCCTCGCGGACCAGGGCCTCGGCCAGTTGGTAGTCATCCAGTGAGGGGTCGAGATCTGCGGTGCTGTGCCGGCCGAGCCGGTGTTTTCCTAGTTCGGTCACGCGTCCCAGACTATCGGCGCCCGCTGGCAGTGAACAGCCGGCGAGGGCACCCGGGCAGACGGCGGCGCGGAGGGGTGTGCAGGACGGGCGATAATGGAGCCATGGCCAAGACACCCGCGCAGCGGATCAAAAAGCACGGCGCCAACGCGGCGGTCCCCCAGCACCATCTCCCTCCGGTGATCAATCCGACCACCAGCCGGACACCGCAGAAGGCACAGAGCAACAGCAATCTGATTGTCATCGCCGGGGTCGTGGCCAGCCTGTTCCTGTTCTGGTATCTGCACCTGCTCACCCTCAACCAGCTCACGCAGTTGTCGGGCGGCCAGGCAATGCCCGACTCGTTGGTGGGCGGCTTTGACCTGGGGTTCGTGGAGCAATTGCGCGCGGCCATGGACGCCGATGCCCGGGGCCAGCTGAACTATGTCCACAAGACGGCCGGGATGCTCTTCCCGCTGATCTTTGGCTTCACCTGGCTGCTGCTGATCGGAACCAACGTGGCCCGGAAATCCCTGCGCTGGGCGCTGTGGTCGCTGCCGCTGCTCTTTGCTGCGGTCCGGCTGTGGGGCAACACGGTGATCGATGAAATGATGTCCGCCGACACTCTCGACGGCGCTCAGGTCGCCCTGGCCTCCGGGCTCACCGTGGCCGGCTGGGTCCTTCTGGCGCTGAGCGTCGTGGCCGGCGTCGCCGCCGTGTTACTCGGACGCAAGGCTGCCGCGGCTTCGGCCACCCCGGGACATGTCCAGTCCTGATTCGCGCGGCAGGGCTAGTTCTCTATTCCCGGCTTAGGACACCGGACATGTCCATTCCTGGTCGCGGCGGCAGGGCTGTTTCCCGATCCGCGGCATAGGACACGGGACATGTCCATTCTTGGTTGCGGTGGCTGGAGTCGTCCCTCGCACCCGGCCTCGAGCGCGGGACATGTCCAGCGTTCGGCCCGGCCGGTGGACATCTTGCCATTATGTCCATCCCTCAAGTCCAGCGGAGAGCATGTCCACTCAGAGCTGGCTCAGGGCGCGGCCGTGAGGAATTCCCGGGCCTGTTCGGCACGTTGCGGGGCGCCAGCCTTCTCAAAGTGGTCGGCTGCTTCCAGCAGGTGCGTCTGCGCCTCGGAAGCGTTCCCCACGGCAGCATGGGACCGGCCCAGCAACAGAGAGGCCTCGCCCAGAATCTGCGGTGACGTCTTTTCCGCGACGGTGCTGATCTCGGTCAGGATGGCGATGGCCGCCTGCGGGTCACCCGCCAGGAAATTCCAGTGACCGCGGTTCAGTTTCAGCAAAATGTGGTCCTCATCGGATCCGCCAATGACGTCCGTGGCCAGTTCAGCGCGTTCGATGCAGCGGAGTGTGTCCGCATCGGCGACCTCGGCGGCCAGGCGCATTGCCGCGGATGCTTTGTTGAATTTGGCCCAAATATCAAGATTTCGAGCCGGCGAAAAAGTTTCCGCCGCGAGCTCGTGATATTCAAGCCCCTCTGCCACTTTATTGCAGAGAAACGCAACATTGCCGATAACCCAGTAGGCCTTGCCGACCAGCTGGTCGTCGACCTCGTTGGATATGTCGTCGGCCAGCATCAGGCTCTCGCTCCAGGCCTCCTCCAACCTGCCGCTTTCGGCGAGAGCAGCGATGAGGGCCTGCCGGGCTTTGACGTTATTTTCCACGTCACCCGCCCCCGAAGATAAACGCGCGGCCATCCGCGCTGCGTCGGCCGCCTGCCCCAACATCCCGGCGCCTTGCCTGGCTTTTGCGAGCAGGATATTTGCCTTGCCGCGGGCATCTTCAGCCGGAGCTCCGAAGGCGCCATCCACCAATTCGGCGGCAAGCGCGGCGCAGGCCTCAAAATCGCCGGCGTCAAGCAGATTCTCCGCCTGAAAGAGCCGCATGCCCCAGGCAGCCGTCAGGTCACCGTCGTTCGTCGCGATTTCCGAGGCCACCTGGGCGCTGCTGGCCGCACGGCCGAAGTCGTGGCTGCTTCGATGTTCCCGAGCCTGCAACTCTGCAGCGGCGTAGGACGGTGAAACTGAGTTTCGTTGCATGCCTCAATTATCCGTTGCCGCGAGAGCGGAATCGAACCAGCCACGCAAGAAGGACCTGCGCAGGGTTCACGCAAGATTCACACACGAGCGTGAATATCACATCCGGCGACAATTCTTTATAAATTGTTACCTTGTGGCGTGTCGATCTCCCCTATACTAAACCTGCATCACATGAGTCACATCAGCCTCTTACGTATCAGGAGTCCAAATGAAGAAAATCCTTGCAACGCTCCTCGTCGCCGGCGCGCTGGCCGGCGCCGGCCTGTCCGCCTCAGCAGCAGTGTCTGCCTCCAGCGGTTCGAGCCAGGGCTCCGTTGTAGCGGTCGGCTGGTGGCCGAACTCCACTCCGAAGAACTAATCGGAAACGGAACGGCTGCGGCGGGCATCGGACATCAAGTCCGGGCCCGCCGCTTTTCATTTAAGGGACACCATCTAGACCGCATCACGGCGACATGGAGACGAAAGCACAGCACCAACCAGCCCCGCCCCAACAACCCGGAGCTACAAGAGCTTTCCACCCCCCGCAAACAACGCCACGATCTCGCCGGCCGGCGCGGGCCGGCCAAAGTAGTAGCCCTGCCCGCTGCCGCAGCCCATCTCGCGCAGGACTTCCGCCTGTTCCGCCGTCTCGATCCCCTCGGCCAGCGCCTTTAGGCCGCAGGCGTGGATGAGGTGCAGCACCGCGGCTACGAAGTCCCGCTGTTGCTCGTCGTCGCCGAGGCCGCTGATCAGGCTTCGGTCGATCTTGACCACGTTCACCGGCAGCTTGCGCAGGTAGCTGATGGAGGAATAGCCGGTCCCGAAGTCATCGATCTCGAGTTGCACGCCGAGCCGGCGAAGGCCGTTGAGCGAATACTGGTCGACGTCGCCGCCGTTGACCGCCATGGACTCGGTCAGTTCCACGATCAGGTTTGATGCATCCACGCCGGTCTCCCTGAGGATGTCCCGCACATGTTCGATCAGCTCGAGGTTTTGCAGTTCGGTGGTGGAAATGTTGACCCGGACGTTAAAGGTGCTGTCCACCTGCAAGTCCTGCTGCCATTTGCGCAATTGGCGCACTGCATTGCGCAGCACCCAGTGGCCCAGGTCCACGATCATGCCGGTTTCCTCGGCCAGGGGAATGAACTGGTCCGGCATGAGCAGACCGCGCTCCGGGTGGTTCCACCGGACCAGCGCCTCCACACCCTCGATCCTGCCGGTCGCGAGGTCCACCACCGGCTGGTAATGCAGGGTCAGCTGGTCCTGCCGGATGGCTTCGCGCATTTCCGTAATCATGACGCTCTGCAGCCGGCGCGCGTACAGCAGGGCCGGCTCGAAGACTTTGATGCTGCTGTGCTGCTGCGCCTTGGCCGCGTACATGGCCGTGTCGGCCTCCATGACCAGGTCATCGACGGACTGGCCGGGTTCCGCGATCCGCAGGCCGATGCTCGTTCCGCAGGTGACTTTCAGGTCCCCGACGTCGAGGCTCTCACTGAGTGCCTTGAGGATCCTGTTCGCCACCCTGCGTGCCCGGACCAGATTGGACTTCGGCAGCATGACGGCGAATTCGTCGCCGCCAAGGCGCGCCACGGTGTCAGTCTCGCGGACGGCGTCCTGGAGCCGGCGTGCGATGGCCCGCAGGACGTCGTCGCCGGCGCTGTGCCCCAGGGTGTCGTTAATGCCCTTGAAGGAATCAAGATCCAGAATCAGGAGGGCCGGCGGCATTTCGCCGCGCGAGGACTCCGCGAGGGCATGGCTCAGGACCGAGTTCAGTGCCGTCCGGTTGGCGAGTTGGGTCAGTGGGTCGGTCAGCGCCATGCGTTCGAGCTCCACCTGCGCCTCGCGCAGCATTGCCGTGCGGCTTTCGACCCGCTCTTCCAGCTCCTGGTAGATGGTCTGCAGGTCATCGGCCATCAGGTTGATGCCGGCGATGACGGCGGCGACGTCGTCGCGGGCTCCCGAATGCGGGATCCGGGTGCTCAGATCGCCGCCGGCGATCCGCACGATGCCTTCCACGAGGGCGTGCAGCCTGGGGTCCGGTGATTCATTCTTCACGGGTGTACTGCCTTAGCCACTCAACGGCCGCGGATTCGGAGGTGAAGAACTGGGCCGGGATCGTCTCGCTTCGGGACCGCAGGAGGTAGTGGGCAATGACCCGGTCCACCGGGCTCTCGCCCACCAGGGCGAACGCTGTCGCCGCTATGGAACCGCTGTAGACCCGGCGGGCCTCCATGCTGACACCGACGACGCCGGTGATCACCAGGAGCACCGGCATCCGCCGTCCCGCGGCGAGCGTGCGGACGATGTCGCCGGCGATGCGCGCCTCCGGACCCTCGATCTCCTGGTTGGCGGGCAACAGGACCTCGATGATTCCGCCGTCGATCATCCGCACCCCGATGCTACGGGTGGCACCGCCGACGGCGAGCGCACCGTCGGTCACCCTGGCCGCGGTGACCGCCGACGCCCCCAGAACGACACCGGCCGCGGCCGCTGCCGTGTCCGGCAGGCCCTCCGGCAGCCGCCCCTCGGGCCCGGCCAGGGCCTCGAGCGTCATCGGACCGCAATTCGACGGCGGCGGTCCGCGGAGCCCCGGAGGTCACGGTTCAGCCGTCGGTCGCCGTGATAGAGAATCGTTTCCCAGTCGACTTCCTCGGCTGTCTTGGCAATCACGGGACTCTCCTTCACTTTCTTGGGCCTGGGACTGACATACAGCCAGTTAACCACCCCGAGGAAGACATCCACCGCGGAGTTGAAGACTCCGATGTAGGCGCGGATCGCGCCGGCAGCGAGGATGGCGTTGACGGAGGCGAAGGCCACATTGCCCCAGTTCCCCACTTGCGCGTCCCGCCATACGGTCAGCAGCGAGAAGGCGACGATCGCGTACGGGGTCAGGACGTAGATCGCCGGGGCGGCGGTGCGGTCCTTGACCTTGGGCGTGCGGGCGAAGGGAATCTTGTCGCCTGTGACGGCCTGCTGCAGCGATTTCAGCACGCCCGCCAGGTTGACCGGCAGCAGCACGAGGTTGAAGCCGTAGATCCGGAGGATGTCGCTGAAGCGGTGGCCGCAGTCGCGCAGGTCGCTGCCCATGGCCAGGAAGTACGGCAGGGCGGCGATGAATACGATCGGGCTCAGCAGCCGGCTGTCATAGGGGTACGCCAGGAGGAAGACGAGACCAAAGCTGGCCCACGCGATGGAGGCCATGTAATTCACCCGCAGCAGCACCTCCCGGAACAGGATCGCGCGGCGCTCGGACCGGTGTTGGCGGAGCTGGACCCACAGCTTGGGCAGGATCAGCAGGCCGCCGTTCGCCCAGCGCCGGCGCTGGACTACGAGGGAGCCGAAGTCCGGGGGCGTGGCGCTGTAGCTGAGCCGTTCCGGATAGTTCACCAGGGTCCAGCCGTGCTGGCCGAGATCGATGCTGGATTCGGTATCTTCGATGACGGTTCGGTCCTGGATGTAGGTCCGGATCTCGAAGGCCCCGTTGGTTTCCACCTCGACGATGTCCTCCAGGGCGCGTTTGCGGATGACGGCGTTGGCGCCCACCCAGAACGTCGCACCGTAGTAGGTCATGCCCTGGTGGAGGATGTGCTGGAGGTCGGTGGTGGCTCCGGCGACCCGTTCGATGCGGGTGGGGGCACCACGGAAGGAGGAATACGGCGTCTGGGTGACCGCGACGCGCTCGTTGCCGGCCGATTCCAGGAAGTAGACCAGCCGGAGGCAGTAGTCGCGCAGAAGCAGCGAGTCGGCGTCGAGCGTCAACAGGTAAGTCGTGTCCCGGACGTCCATGATCTCGCAGTCCAGTTCCGGGGCGACGCCGGCGCCCACCTTGCGCAGGATCACGCCGTCGGCGGTGGTTTCCTTCTGCCAGGTGTGGCCCATCAGGGAAATGTAGGCATTGAGGTTCATGGCCTTGTTCGCCTCGTGGGAAAGGCTCTCGTATTTTTTGCGTTCGAACGTTTCGGTGGAGACGTTGAAGATCCAGGTCAGCCGGAGGTACAGCTCTTCGATCCGGGTGCGCGGCGGCGAGGTCTGCTGGGCCAGCGCAGCGTTCAGTCCCAGGAGTACGAGCCTCAGCTCGCGGGCCAGGCCCATCAGGACGAGGTCGACGAAGAACTCGTCGACGTGGTCCTCCACCGTTTCGGCAGCAGCCATCGATTCAAGCCATTCGGCGGCTGCCTCATATTCGGCGATCAGCAGGGCCACCTCAGCGGCAGTGCCGCGCCCGTGCGCCTTTTCCCGGTTGCGGAAATCGGCCAGGGCAGCATTGAAGCGCGACGCCGGGACGCTGAGTTCTGCGGCGATCTCCGCGGTCAGTGCGCGGGTCTTGTCCAACCGGACCCGGTCACCAAGGTCTGAGGGATGCGGCGGGTCATCGAGCAGCAACACCACTTTGAGGTCCGGGAACTCCTGCAGCGCCGCGGACCACAGCGTCGCCCGCACCACCTGGGGTTCTTCGGCGTAGGAGGGCACCAGCACGGTGATGCCCTCGGCGTACTCGGCGAAGTGCCGGTCAAGCTCGCCGCGCGGCACCCTGGCATGGTCCCGGAACCGGTACAGGGCGCCCTGCCGGGCCATCAGGTACATGAGGGCGGAAAACGTCAGGAATGTTACGACGATTAGGTAGGAGACCGTCTCAAACTGAAACCGGAAACCCGCATTGGGGTTGTCCGCGAGCTCTTTCAGAATGGTGGAAATAACGTATGTTACCCAGGCCGCCAGCGTCGTGAGAATTCCCAGGCGGCCAAGGATTATTTTGCGCCGGGACGGTCTCGGATGAACAATTGACAGCGGCTCGGAACGCCGCTCTGCTCCCCATTGACGGCGCCGGACCGCACCTTTTTGTTCGGTGGTCGCGCTTTCCGAATCCAAGCGCGGCAAGACAAGCTGATCTGGCATTAGTCCCCATAAGACTGCAAAGTCGGCATATTGGCGCGCGCCTACGGCAAAACCCGCACGCCGCACCGGAATGTTCCGGTGAGTGCCCTTATGATAATGCAAGGTCAGAGGCTTGCCGGACATCAGACACCCCGGAAATTTCACGAGCTGATGCCGGCTGCCGGCGCGTGCCCGGCTGCCCAACGAAAGACGCACAAGGGGGGCCCCGTGTCCGAACGATTCCCAGGCCGCAAACTATCTGTGGTCCGGCTGGGTGTACTCATCGGCGCCGTGGTGGCGGCCGCCGGCGGCGGCGTTGTCGCATGGGGCAACTTCCAGGACGTCCGGGCGGCCGAGGCCATCCCGTCCGTTTTCTCGGGATATGTCGATGTCACGGCCACGCCCCGGTACGCATTCGAGGACCCGGCGTCCAAGGAAGCCGAAAAGGTCGTGCTGTCCTTCGTGGTGGCTGATCCCAAGGAGCCGTGCTCACCTTCCTGGGGGGCGGCCTACTCCCTCTCCGACGCCGCGGCCTCACTGGACCTGGACCGGCGGGTGGCCCGGCTTCAGCAGCTCGGCGGCAGCGTGGCGGTGTCCTTCGGCGGGCTGGCCAACCAGGAGTTGGCCGTCACGTGCACCGATCCTGCCCAGCTCAAGTCGGCGTACCGGACCGTCGTCGACCGCTACCAGGTCAGCAGCATCGATCTGGACGTGGAAGGCGAGGCCCTGTCCGACCCCGCGGCCCTTCAGCGGCGCTCAGTGGCCATCGCCGCGCTCCAGCAGGAGCGCCAGCGCGAGGGCAAGTCCCTGAGCGTCTGGCTGACGCTGCCGGCGGATCCCAACGGCCTCACGGCGACCGGCAGCGACGCTGTCCAGAAGATGATCGCTGCGGGGGTCGACCTCACCGGCGTGAACGCCATGACCATGGACTACGGCGGGAGCATGCTGCCGGGCCGGTCGATGTACGAGAACGCGGTATCCGCCGCGGAAGCCACCCATCAGCAACTGACCGGCCTGTACCGGGCCGCCGGCACCGAACTCGGCAGCGGAACGGTGTGGCGCAAAGTCGGGTTGACGCCGATGATCGGCCAGAACGACGTCGCCGGCGAAATATTCACCCTCAAGGACGCCCAGGAACTCAGCGCCTACGCCAGTGCCCGCGGCATCGGCCGGCTTTCCATGTGGTCCCTGAACCGTGACCGCACCTGCAGCCAGAACTTCCCGGACGTCACGAAGGTTTCCGATGGCTGCAGCGGCGTGGACCAGGGAAGCTCGTCCTTCGCCACGATCCTCGGCGCGGGTGTCATGGCCAGCCCGTCGTCTGCGCCTGCCGCCGCGGCTGCGCCGACGCCGGTCCCGGCCGTCAGCGACAATCCCTCCACCAGCCCGTACCCGGTGTGGTCCGAGAACACCGCCTACACCGCCGGGGAGCGGATCGTATGGCATTCGAACGTCTACGAGGCCAAATGGTGGACCCGCGCCGACACCCCGGATGATCCCGTCCTCCAGGGCACCGCGACCCCCTGGCGCATTATCGGTCCGGTCCTGGCCGCTGACCGGCCTACCCCGCAGCTGACGGCGCCGGCCGGGACCGCCCCGGCGTGGCAGCCCGCCACGGTCTACCGCAAGGGCGCACGGGTGCTCTTCGAAGGTCGGGTCTTCGAAGCAAAATGGTGGACCCAGACCGACAGCCCCGAAGCTGCGCTGCAGGGATCGCCGGAGTCGCCGTGGTCAAAGCTGCGGGACGAGGAACTGATGAAGCTCATGGCCCCGGCGACGGCGACTGCCACCCCGCTTCCCAGCGCGACGGCGTCCGCGCCGGCGCCCTAAGGGCCCGCTTCACCGGGCCCGGGCCCTCCAGCCCGGGCCTTGTGGCCTGCACGGGCCCGCCTCAACGTGCCTGCCTCAGCGGGCCTGGGCCCGGGCGAGCTTGCGCGCCGTGCGTTCGTGCTGGACCCGCTGGGCGATGACAAGGCCGGCCGCGGCGACGCCGACGGTGATGGGATAGCCCATGAGCCGTTCCAGGGCACCGGGTTCCGGCACGTGCATGCCCGTCAGCCCGCCCGCAATGAGCGCCCCCAAGGACACCGCCCCGCAGCCCAGGATGAACCACCCGAGCGGCGTCTGCCGGAGCCAAAGCCAACCGAGAATCAGGAGCGCCAGGGCGCCGGCGGCGAAGTACATCAGGGCGCCGGCCAGGTGCCAGGCCGATCCCGTGTCCTCGGGCACCAGCCCCACGATGACCGTTCCTGCCCCGGCGGCGCCGGTCAGCAGCCGCGCGGCGGCCGCTGCCACCACCCCTGCGCCCCAGCGCACGCGGCCGTGCGCCTGCCCCGATACCCGGCCGCGCCCAACTGGCACTGCGGTCCGCGCGGCACAGCACAGGAGCGCCGAGCCGAGCAGCAACGCGCCGACCACCATGCCAAGGCCTTGGACCACAAATGACGCGTTCATCAGCAGGTGCGCCGGCGAGCAGACGTCCCGGCCGGAGAACTCTCCGCACGCCACGGCGCCGAGGTCGCTGATGTAGCCCGTGCGGCGGCTGTATGGCTCCGCTCCCGCCCAGGCACCGATCACAGCCGACTCGGCCACGAAATACTGCAGCACGCTCAGCTTCGCCAGGGCCCCGACGTAAAACCTGGTCGCGGCCACATCGGGGTAGTAGAGGGCTCCGGCGGAAAGCTCGGTGGTTCCTGCAGTCATGCCAAGAGCGTAGTACGCGCGCTCACCTTGTATGCTTATATCCGTGTCCGACCGGACCGGCCCCGGCCGCCCGCGGATACCCGCCCTCGTAGCTCAGTGGATAGAGCACGGCTCTCCTAAAGCCGGTGTCGTTGGTTCGATTCCAATCGAGGGCACTTGAACATTCCTGCCCCGGACGAAACCCCGGACACGGGTCCGGGCTTTGACCTCCGCGCCTACCTGCGCGGTTCCTGGTCCGTCGACCGCACCCTGCTGGACCGCAGCACCGGCACCAGCGGAACCTTCACCGGCGTCGTACGCTTCACTGCCGACGACGACGGCGGCCTGTGGTGGCGTGAAGAAGGCACCGTGCGCTGGGCACCCCCGGGCGGCGCGCCGTTCTCCGGCCCGGCGAGCCGGGAATATCTGTTGCGGCCGGCGGACACCCCCGATGTCCTGGACGTGTACTTCCCGGACGGCCGTCCCTTCCACCGCATGGGCTTCGCCGGGCAAACCAATCAGGACGAGCACTGGTGCGACCCTGACACGTACCGCGTGACGTACACCTTCCGCGGTCCGGACCAATGCGGCTACCGCTGGGACGTCACCGGGCCGGCCAAGGACCAGCTGCTGGAGTCGGTCCTGCGACGGCTGAAAGCAAAACCAGAAGCAAGACCAGGAACAGGCCCGGATCCGGAGACAAAGCCACGCGTGACCCCCGATGCGACGCCGGATGCCGCGCCGGATTCAGGGCGCGCCGGGTGAACCCGCGCATCGTCGTCTCCGCCGTCTGCGTTTTCGATCGCTCCGGACGCCTCCTGACCGTCCGCAAACGCGGCACGGACAAGTTCATGCACCCCGGCGGCAAACCCGAGGCCGGCGAAACAGCGGCCCAGGCTGCGGCGCGCGAGCTCCAGGAGGAAGTGGGGATCGTGCTGGCCCCGGACCGCCTGGACCTGCTGGGTTGCTGGCTGGCGGATGCCGCCAACGAGGCGGCCACCCAGATCGAGGCCACGGTCTTCACGGCGCCCGGGGTGTGGAGCGCCCGGCCGTCGGCGGAAATCGCCGAGATCCGTTGGCTGGACCTGTCCGCCGAGCTGCCCGGCGACCTCGCCCCGCTGCTGACGGACCATGTGCTGCCGGCCCTGTCCGCCAAGCCGTCCTGCTAGGACCTCCACCGGCCAGGACCTCCAACGCCGGCTTCCAAACGGCGGCTCAGTAGCCGGGCACGGATTCCTGTGCCACCGCGCTGGCCTCGGAGAACTGCGTCCGGTACAGCTCCGCATAGCGGCCCTCGGCGGCGAGAAGCTCCCGGTGGGTGCCGCGCTCCACGATCGAGCCGTCCTCCACCACCAGGATCGCGTCCGCCGCACGGATCGTCGAGAGACGGTGCGCGATCACGACGGCGGTACGGCCTTCCAGCGCGGCGCCCAGCGCCTCCTGGACGGCGGCCTCGTTGGTCGAATCCAGCGCGGCGGTGGCTTCGTCGAGGATGACCACCCGCGGCTGGGCGATCAGCAGGCGGGCGATCGTCAGGCGTTGCCGCTCGCCGCCGGAGAGCCGGTAGCCGCGCTCCCCCACCACAGTGTCCAGCCCATCGGGCAGGGACCGGATCATGTCTTCGAGCCGGGCGCGGCGCAGCGCATCCCACATCTGCTCTTCGGTGGCCTCCGGCCGGGCCAGGCGCAGGTTGGAGGCGATGCTCTCGTGGAACAGGTGACCGTCCTGCGTCACCATGCCGAGGGTCGCGCGCATCGAGTCGAACGTGAGGTCACGGACGTCCACGCCCGCGCCGGGCGTCGTGCCGCCGAAGCGGATGGCGCCGGAGTCGACGTCGTACAGGCGCGACAGGAGCTGCGCAATGGTGGACTTGCCCGCCCCGGAGGAGCCGACGAGGGCCACCGTCTGGCCCGGCTCCACCCGGAAGCTGATGCCGTGCAGCACTTCCTCGCCGCCGCGGGTGTCCAGGGTCAGCACGTCCTCCAGGGAGGCCAGCGAGACTTTGTCCGCCGAGGGGTAGGCGAAGCGGACGTTATCGAACTCCACCGAGAGCGGACCGGACGGGGAGGCCACCGCGTCCGGCTTCTGCTGGATGAGCGGCTTGAGGTCCAGGATCTCGAAGACGCGTTCGAAGCTGACCAGGGCGCTCATGATCTCGACCCGCGCGTTTGAAAGTGCCGTGAGCGGCGCGTACAGGCGGGTGAGCAGCAGTGCCAGCACGACGACGTCGCCCGCGTTCAACTGCCCGGCGAGCGCGAGCCAGCCGCCCAGGCCGTAGACCAGTGCCAGGGCCAAGGCCGAGACCAGTGTCAGCGCCGTGACGAAGGTGAACTGCAGCATGGCGGTGCGGACGCCGATGTCCCGGACGCGGCCGGCCCGGAGGGCGAACTCGCGGGATTCCTCGTCGGGGCGGCCGAAGAGCTTGACCAGCGTGGCGCCGGGCGCGGAGAAGCGCTCGGTCATCTGGGTGCCCATGGTGGCGTTGTGTTCGGCGGCTTCGCGCCGCAGATCGGCCAGCTTGGAGCCCATCCGGCGGGCCGGGATCAGGAAGATCGGCAGCAGGATCATCGCGAGCACGGTCACAAGCCACGATTTGTTCAGCATCACCGCGAGGGTCAGCGCCAGGGCCACGACGTTGCTGACCACGCCGGAGAGCGTGCCGGCGAAGGCTGACTGCGCGCCAATGACATCGTTGTTCAGCCGGCTGACGAGGGCCCCGGTCCGGGTCCGGGTGAAGAACGCGATCGGCATCTTTTGGACGTGGTCGAAGACCTTCGTGCGCAGGTCCACGATCACGCCTTCGCCGATCGTGGAGGACAGCCAGCGCGTCACCAAGCCGATTCCGGCCTCGGCGATCGCGACGACGGCGATCAGGACGGCGAGCCAGATCACGGTTCCGGCATCCGCGTGGGCGATGATCGCGTCGACCACCTGCCCGGCGAGGACCGGGGTGGCGACGGCCAGGAAGGCCATCACGATGGACAGCAGCACGAAGGCGATCAGTTTGCCGCGGTGGGGGCGGGCAAAACTGAAGACGCGCTTCAGGGTCTCCTTCGAGAACGGCTTGGACCCGCTGGAGGCGCGGGTGATGTTGTAGAGGGAGCTCCAGGCGACCCGGTCCATGCTCATTTGGTGTTGCCTTTCGGGGCATCGGCGTGCAGTTCGGTGACGACGCCGTTCTCGACGTTCCAGCGCACGTCCAGGCGGACGTTTTCCAGCAGCCGGCGGTCGTGGGTGACCAGCAGTAGCGCGCCGTCATAGCTGTCGAGGGCTTCCTCGAGCTGTTCGATGGCGGGCAGGTCAAGGTGGTTGGTGGGTTCGTCCAGAACGAGCAGGTTCACGCCGCGGGCCTGCAGCAGCGCCAGGGCTGCCCGGGTCCGTTCCCCCGGGGAGAGGGAGTCCACGGCCCGGTTGGTGTGATCGGCTTTGAGGCCGAATTTGGCCAACAGGGTGCGCACCTCGGCCGGGGTCTGCTCCGTCAGGACGGCCTCAACGGCGTCTGCAAGCAACAGTCCGCCGGCCAAGAGCCCGCGCGCCTGGTCGATCTCGCCGACGGCCACGGACGCGCCCATGGACGCGTCACCGGAGTCGGGCTGCTGGACGCCGAGCAGGAGCCGGAGCAGGGTGGATTTGCCGGCGCCGTTCGGACCCGTGATCCCGATCCGCTCCCCCGCATTCAGCTGCAGATTCACCGGGCCGAGAGTGAAGTCGCCCTGCACCGCGACGGCGTCGCGCAAGGTGGCCACGACGGCGCTGGAGCGGGGTGCCGCCCCGATGCTGAACTGCAGCTGCCATTCCTTGCGCGGCTCTTCCACTTCTTCGAGCCGGGCGATGCGGGACTCCATCTGCCGGACCTTCTGGCCCTGCTTCTCGGAGGACTCGGTGCTGGCCGCCCGGCGGATCTTGTCGTTGTCCGGGTTCTTCTTCATCGCGTTGCGGACGCCCTGGGAGCTCCACTCGCGCTGGGTGCGGGCCCGGGAGACGAGGTCCGCCTTGGTGTTCGCGTACTCCTCGAAGCGTTCCCGGGCGTGCCGGCGGGCAACGGCGCGTTCCTCCAGGTAGGCCTCGTAGCCGCCGTCGTATACCGCCACCGAGTTCTGGGCCAGATCCAGTTCCACGATCGTGGTGACGCAGCGCGCCAGGAACTCGCGGTCATGCGAGACCAGGACGGCGCCGCCGCGCAGGCCCTGCACGAAGGCCTCGAGCTTGGCCAGGCCGTTGAGGTCCAGGTCGTTGGTGGGTTCGTCCAGGAGCACGATGTCGAACCGGCTCAGCAGCAGGGCGGCGAGCGCCACGCGGGCCGCCTGGCCACCGGACAGGCCAGTCATTCCGGCGTCGGGGCCGACATCGAGGCCAAGGTCCGCCAGGACGGACGGGATGCGGTCCTCCAGGTCAGCGGCGCCGGAGGCCATCCAGCGGTCGAAGGCCAGGGAGTAGGCGTCGTCGGAGCCCGGAGCGCCGGAGCCCAGCGCCTCCGCGGTGGATTCCATCTCCAGGGTCGCCTGGGCACAGCCGGTGCGCCGGGCGATGTAGCCCGCGACCGTTTCGCCGGCAATCCGTTCGTGTTCCTGCGGCAGCCAGCCGACAAAGGCGTCGGCGGGGGCCAGGCTCACGGTGCCTTCCTGCGGACCGTCGACGCCGGCCAGCAGCCGCAGCAGGGTTGATTTGCCGGCACCATTGGCGCCGACGACGCCGACGACGTCGCCGGGTGCTACGGTCAGGGACAGCTTCGAGAAGAGTGTGCGGTGATCGTGTCCACCGGAAAGATCCTTGGCAACAAGGGTTGCAGTCATTACTTCATCCTCTCACTGCGGCCCAAAACGGGCCTCCCGTCTGGGAGAAACTGCGGGTCCGGACGGGACAGAAAACCGGCCGGGCATAGAAGAACCCGCCGGTCCGGACTTGGGGGGTGTACGGACCAGCGGGTTCGACCATTTAGCATAGTTGAATTAGGACCTCACGCAAAATCCCAGCCCGCACCGCCACACCGCCGCCACCCCCCGCCTCAATCGCCGCTGCCCCACCGCATGCCAGTAGACATACTGCCCGTCGACTCCGCAGGAAGCCCTAGATGCCACTACCCGCAAAGGCGTTCCAACTCTGGCTTCATCGGGTTGCCCCGTCCGCGAGCACAGCCGATCTCTGCCGGATCTCCGGGATCAAGCGCACCACCTTCGCCCAGCAGTTGGTCCGCGGGAAGGTGGCCGAAACCACCCTGGTCAGCATCAGCCGGGCCCTGGATTTGAGTCCGCTGGCGGAACTCGCATCCTTCGAGCATTATGCGGAGCTGGCCGCCCCGCCGCAGCCGCCGACCCCGGCCGAACTCGTCAGCCAGGTCGCCACTATGGACCTGTTGCGCGCCGTCATTTCGCGTTCTTCCCCGGCCTACGGCGGCTACGGTGACCAGGGCAGCTCAATGACCCCGGCTCTGAGCCCCGCACCGCACGCCACGTCGGTCCGGAACTGGGTGGATGCGGTTGACGATGGTGAATTGCGCCACCGGGTTTCGGCCGCCACCGGGGTGGCACCGCAAAATTACTCCGTGCAGCTCACGGCAAACCGGCTGTCCCCCGAGCTTGCGGTCGCGACGGCCCGCGCGGCGGGCGTAGGCTTCACGGGCGGGCTCGTCGCCACGGGCCTGATAACCGAGGCTGAGGCCGGCTGGACGGCCGGGGCGAAGCAAGCCGCGTTGGACGCTCTTTCCGACGGCGACCTTAGCGCCCTGGCCGGGGAACGTCTTCAGGCGCTCGGAAAATCGCTGCGGCGCCATGAGCAGGAGCAGGCACAAACACAAACGATTTGGGAGAACCTCGGATGATCGCGATCCTGCAGTGGACCACATTGGCGATGTGCTGCGTCGCCACGCTCGTCCGCGTGCCCAGTGTCCTGCGGGGTGAAAACCGGTCCCTGTTCTGGATCCTTGCGCTGATGACCCTGGCGATCCTGCTCAGCATCGATGCCCCGTATCTGGCCGTGGACCAAGCCCTGGGAGGCATGAACGTCGCCAACCTGCTGCTGCGCTTCGTCATTTTCGCCGTCATCTTCTTCCTTGGTCTCCGGATGGCCCGGGGCTTCAGCGCGTGTGACGCCCTGCGGCTCATCACCGGCCCCATCGGCATCGCAGTAGCCGCTGCCGCCTCGGCTGTGGTGGTGGTGGTCTTCCTCATGATGGATACCGCCGGCTCCTCGGCGGGTTTGGTCGCCGTGTTCGCCAAGGACGGCCGCAATGCCGCCCTGGTGGAGTATTACGGGGCCGCCGGGCGCCTGTACCCCGCGTTCATCACCGCGGCCCTGTTTCCGGCGATGCTGCGGACCCTGCGCAGCGGACTTCCGGCCCTTGTCCGGTCCAGCGCCGGGTTGCTGGCCGTGGGCACCGTGGCCATCTGCCTCAGCCTGCTCTCCCCGGTCATCCCTCCGCCCCTCGGGTTCATGCGGTTCGTCATCAACTACTCGGCGGTCCTGTGCCTGGTCCTGGGACTGTGCATGATCTGGCTGGCTAAGACGCTTGCGAAGCGTGCGCCGAAGAAGCATGCTGGCATGATCTGACCACTTTGGGGCTGAGCAGGCAAGCGATGTGGGAGAACCGGGAATGATTGCAACCCTCCAGTGGGGCACGCTGATCATCTGCACCGTGGTGCTCCTCCTCCGCGTTCCGGATGCGTTCCAGGGGCGGAACAGGACCGTCTTCTGGATCCTGGTGCTCGCGACCCTGTGCAGCCTGCTCTCGGTGCCCGGCCCCTATGAGGCGATCGATGGGGCGCTGGGGGGATGGAACCTCGCCCACCTGATCTTGCGCTTCCTCGTATTCGCCGCGGTCCTGCTGGTCGGTCTGCGCGTGGCGCGGGGCCTGGCAGACGAGCCCGGCTACCGCCTCATCGCTGGGCCGGCAGGGCGCTGGGCCCTGGCCCTCAGCGCCGTCGTCGTGGCGGTGACCTTCTTCTTCATGGACACCCGCGGGTCCTCGGCCGGCATGCTGGACATCGCGGACAACGGGGGACGCAATGCCGCCCTGGCGCCGTTCTACGCCGCGGCCGGCCGCACCTATCCTGCTTTCGTCTCCCTCGCCCTGCTGCCGGCATTGGTGGCCACCACCAGGAGCCAGCTGCCGCGGCTGGTGCGTGCCGCGGCCCTCCTGACATGCCTCGGCGCCCTCGCCACCGCCTGCAGCGTACCTGCCTCCTTCGCCCCGAAAGCGTGGACCCTCGCTCAGCAGACGGTCAACTATTTGGCCGTCCTGGGCTATGTCCTGGGCCTGGGACTGTTCTGGGCTTCCGGGCTCGCCGCCAAAGAATCTCATAACGCTCGCGCAACATTTCGCAAGAACCAAAAGTAGGCATTCACAAAATCATTAGACCGTGAGAGAATCATGAATGTGTGAATGCGGCAATCGCTTCGTGTACGGAAGTCAGCCGTGCGAAGCAGAGGCAGCCGTCCAAGCGCCATTGGGGGGATGAGTGGTAGCGGTCCGGTAGGACCGCTCCCACTCAGCCTGTTTAAGGGGTTTTCCGGTTGTTCCCGACAGTATTCGGATTCCCCGACACTGCCGGCCGGATTCCCCTGCGGGAAAGGCGGCGTCAGGCGGCCCTGCCTGTTAGCGCACAAACCTCAGCGTGACCAGCTGGAAGGGCCGCAACGTCAGCTCGGCGGAATTGCCGCCCGCCGTCACTCCCGGGGCATCGACGGGCCGTTCCAACAGATCCACGGCGTGCAGCCCGCGGACCGGGAAATTGGCCTTCACCGCGCCGGTGGACCGCTCCCCCAGTGCTTCGTAGAACCGGACAATCACATCCCCGGAACCGTCTTCAGCGAGTTTGACCGCTTCAATGACAAGGGCCTGATTGACCACCGTGACCAGCGGTTCCACCCCGTGCGCCCCGTGCACCATCCGCGGCGCCAGGTTGGTGCGGTAGCCCTCTTCGACGGCGTCGGCGATCGTGGCGCCCGGACGGACCGTGACGTGCAGCTCGTGCCTGCCCTGGTCCGCGCCGGGATCCGGAAACTTCGGTGCCCGCAGGAGCGAGAGCCGCACTGTGGTGGTGGTGCCGCCGTCGTCCTCCCGGACATTGCGGGTGACGTCGTGGCCATAGCTGGAAGCGTTGGAGATCGCCACCCCATAGCCCGGCTCGGCGACGTGGATCCAGCGGTGGGCGCAGATTTCGAATTTCGCGGCCTCCCAGGACGTGTTGACATGGGTCGGGCGGAACACGTGCCCGAACTGCGTCTCCGCCGCCGACCGGTCGGCCCTGACATCCAATGCAAAACCCAGCTTGAGCAGCTTTTCGCTCTCCTGCCAGTCCACGGCCGTAGTGATCGCGAGCGAGTCTGCACCCGGCGCTAGTGTAATCCGTTGGGTCACCGCGGAGGACCCGGCCATCCGCTCCACCACCACGACGGCGGCCGGGTTTTCGCCCCGGGGGTCGCGCTCCAGCGCCACCGAAAGCGCCTGTTCCAGACGGACGACGTTCCTGCGGTAGAAGGCGTCGATGTCCCACGCGTCCCATTCATTGGGCGTGTCCCGGTGCAGCTCCAGGAGGTTTCCCACCTCGCCGGGAGCAATCGCCTCGCGTCCGGTGGCCCGGTCCGTGAGGGAGACCAGCAGTCCGCGGGCATCCACCACGGCACGGATGATGCCATTGTCCAGGATGTAGCCGCCGCCGTCCTCAGTGACCTCTACCGGCTGCCCGGGCCGGACCGGTTCAGCAGCCGCCAGGGCAGGCACGCCCAGGCGCTCGTGCGGGGCGGCGTTGAGCAGGAATTTCCGGCTGCCGGTGCCGAGGGCCGCCGCCGCGGCGTTCGTGATGATCGCTTCCAGTCCCCGTTCGACGGCGGCGTAGTTCCGTTCGGCGTCCTGGTGGACCCAGGCGATGGAACTTCCCGGCAGGATGTCGTGAAACTGCTGCAGCAGGACCAGCCGCCAGAGGCGCTTGAGCTCCGCAGCCGGGTAGCGGTGCCCGGTCCGCACAGCCGCGGTGGCACTCCAGAGCTCGGCTTCCCGGAGGAGGTGCTCGCTGCGCCTGTTCCCCAGCTTGGTCCTGGCCTGGCTGGTGTAGGTGCCGCGGTGCAGTTCCAGGTACATCTCCCCCACCCAGACCGGAAGGGGCTCATACTCGGCCTGGGCCTGGCTGAAGAAGCTGGCCGCCGAGCCGACCCGCACCTTCGGGGATCCTTCCAGATCCGCCGTTCGCTGCGCTGCGGCCAGCATCTCGCGGGTTGGGCCCCCGCCGCCGTCGCCGTACCCGAACGGAACCAGCGACGTGCCTCCGCGTCCGTGGTCCCGGTAGTTCCGTTCTGCGTGCGCCAGGTCCCGGGCACTGAGGTCGGAGTTGTAGCTGTCCACCGGTGGGAAATGGGTGAACACCCGGGTGCCGTCGATTCCCTCCCAGTTGAAGGTGTGGTGAGGCATCCTGTTGACCTGGTTCCAGGAGATCTTCTGGGTCAGGAACCAGCGGCTGCCTGCGGCCTTGATGATCTGCGGCAGGGCGGCGGAATACCCGAAGGTGTCCGGCAGCCACGCCTCCTGGCAATCGACCCCGAATTCGGCCAGGAAAAAGCTTTTACCCTCGAGGAACTGCCGTGCCATGGCCTCGCCGCCGGGCATGTTGGAGTCGGATTCGACCCACATCCCGCCGACGGGAACGAACTGGCCGGCGCGGACCTTGTCCCGGATGCGCCCGAAGAGCTCCGGATAGTACTCCTTCATCCACGCGAGCTGCTGGGCGGAGGAGCACGAAAAGATGAAATCGGGATTCTCGTCCATCAGGGCCACGACGTTGGAGAACGTCCGGGCGCACTTGCGGATGGTTTCCCGGACCGGCCACAACCAGGCCGAATCGATGTGGGCGTGGCCCGTGGCCACGAGCTGGTGCGCCGAGGCATAGGCCGGCCGGGACAGGGCTCCGGCCAAGGCGGCCCGTCCGGCCTCCGCGGTCCCGGCAACGTCGTCGGGGTCCATGATGTCCAGCATGCGTTCGAGCGACCGCAGGATGTCGTGGCGGCGGGGCAGGTCCATGGGCAGTTCGTGCATCAGCCCGCTGAGCGTGAGGATGTCCTGCTGCAGTTCCCAGACGGTCTGGTTGCGTTCGGCGATGGCGATCCTGCCGAGGCGGTACTTCGGCTCGCTGCCCGACGTCGCCTTGTCGCCGTAGGGGGTGGCGGCGAAAGTCCAGTTCTGGGACAAGTCGGGATTGGCCGCGGCTTCGACGTAGAAGTCAACGGCCATGCCACTGCCCAGGAGCTTGAGCGGGATGTACTGGTTCCGCGGCGAGATCGCCTTGATGATGGTCCCGTCGGACCGCCAGGCAATGCCTTCGCACTGGAATCCCGGGAGGTCGCCGCTGAAGCCGAGGTCCACGAGGACTTCCACGGAGGTTCCGGCCGCGGTTCCCCAGGCGTCCGGCACCTCACCCCGGAGCCGGAGCCACTTGGTGCTCCAGGGCCGGCCCCAGGCCACGCCG
Source organism: Arthrobacter sp. 01N444 (assembly GCF_056399305.1). NCBI lineage: Bacteria > Bacillati > Actinomycetota > Actinomycetes > Micrococcales > Micrococcaceae > Arthrobacter > Arthrobacter sp. 01N444. The sequence continues at coordinate 30,591 of NZ_JBFTRB010000019.1, read as the reverse complement.
TGTTCCTGGGGCGTGAACTCCTGCCGCAGGGCCTCGAGCACCGGCACGGGTTCGTCCGGCGCGTCCCAGTTGCTTAGCGTCAGCGGCACGCTGCGCGGGTAGACTGCCGGGCCGATCCGGTCACGCAGAAAGCGGTCCAGCCGGACTTCCGTAAGACGGCGGTCGTCGTGCAATGTGATCCTCTTCAGCGCTGGGGGGTCCGATCGACTCCAATCGATGGATAAAACTTACGCCGCGGAGAACCCGTTGGCCAACTGTTGCCCCTAGCCGGCCGCGGGCGCCGGAACGGCTACGCGTTGCTGGCCCGCGTACACGTTCAGGCTGGTCCCGCGGCTGAACCCGGCCAGTGTCATCCCGCTGGCCTCGGCGAGCTCGACGGCCAGGCTGGAGGGGGCACTGACAGCGGCGAGGACCGGGATGCCGGCGAGGGCAGCCTTTTGGACGAGCTCGAACGATGCACGGCCGGACACCTGCAGTACGGTGCCCCGGAGCGGGAGCAGGCCTTCGCGGAGCGCCCAGCCCACCACCTTGTCCACCGCGTTGTGCCGGCCCACGTCTTCGCGCAGGCACAGCAATTCGGCCGAGCCGTCGTCGGAGATCCTGAAGAGCCCGGCGGCGTGCACGCCGCCGGTGACTTCGAAGACCTCCTGGGCGGACCGCAGGGCGTCCGGGAGGGCCGCGAGCGTTTCGACGGGGACGGTCAGCGGATCGTGTGCCGGGCTGTAGTGCGAGGACTTCCGTACGGCATCGATCGAGTCAGTGCCGCAGATGCCGCAGGAACTGGAGGTGAAGACGTTGCGTCCGGTATCGGGTCGTACGACGTCGGGCCTGAGCTGCGCCTCCACCACGTTGAACGTCTGCATGCCGTCGGCGTCTTCGCCGGCGCAGAACCTGAGCGAGACCAGCTGTTCGGGAGCCCAGATGATCCCCTCCGAGACGAGGAAGCCTGCGACGAGGTCGAAGTCATTGCCCGGCGTTCGCATGGTGACGGAGAATGACATGTTGCCGAGCCGGATTTCCAGCGGTTCCTCGACGGCAAGGACGTCCTCTCGGTGCCGGACCGGGAATTCGAGGGCATGCGGGGACCCGTCCAGGACGATCTTGTGCACCTTGCGGCGCTGTGTCACACGGCCCATCCGGTGCTCCTAAGCAACATAGTGTGCCGCTGTTTGAAGCTAGCGGCTGTTTGAATCTTTGGCTGGTTCCATCATTGTAAGTGCCTGATCCTGGCGGCGTGCCTTGTCTCCGCGCCGGCGCAGCGGGCCAGGACTCAGCCCAAAAGGGCACTCCAGTCCACCGGCCCGTCACTGGCCGAGGTTTTCCTGGCGGTCCGCTTCGCCGCCGGCTTCTGTTCGGCGGCCGCTGCCGACGCGTCAGGCAACGGCGCACCCCACGGGAGGGCGAAGGCGGGGACCAGTTCCCCCAGCTGCACGCCATGGGGCGGGACCACCAGCACACCGTCGGCGGCGGCCAGCCCCCGCATCATTCCCGGGCCGGTGTGCTGCGCCGGCGATGCCATGCCATAGAGCAGCCGGAAGGGCATGAGCCGGGTCCGGCCCGGGTCGGCGTCAATTGTCGAGCCGCAGGGCACCTCGCTGAGCGGGGGGATCGCGCTGTGCCCGAGTGCCGCCAGGAGTGGGGCACCGATCGTGGACAGCGCCATCATGGCCGCTAGCGGGTTTCCTGGCAGGCCGAGGATGTAACGGCCGTCCGGCAGCTCGGCCAGCACGGCGGGGTGGCCCGGGCGCATGGCGATTCCGTCGATCAGCAGGCGGCCGCCGAGCTCGGCGACCGAGCGCCTGAGGTGGTCTGTCCCGGAGCGCCCCGTGCCGCCGGTGGTGACCACGACGTCGGCAGGCAGGTTTTCACCGGCAGGATCGGTGTCCTCGAGGGCGGCGAGCCACTCGGCGTAGGTGTCGCCGACTTTCACTTCTTCGGTACAGATCCCGCCGAGCATTCCTACCACGGCGGCCAGTTGGGGTCCGAAGGTGTCGCGGACCTGCCCGGGTGCCGGTATCCCGCTCGTCACGACCTCGGAGCCAGTAAAAACGAGGCGGACCACGGCCTTGCCGAGCACGGGAAGGGTGTCACTTCCGGCCAGCGCGGCGAGGGCCAGATGGGCCGGGTTCAGGACCGTGCCGCGCTGGATCAGTACGTCCCCGGCGGCGGCTTCCTCCCCGGCCTTCCTGATGTGGTCGCCGTTGCGCGGGTCTCCCGGCTTCGCGGTGCCGCCCAGCTTCAGGACGGGCAGGCCGTCCTCGTCGACGTCGATGATGCCGCTTTCGCTGCGCAACACGGCCTTGGCCCCGGGCGGGATGAGGCCGCCGGTGGCAATCGGGCTGGCCTGATGTGGTGCCAGACGCTGGCCGGGTTCGGCCAGGATCCAGGGGCCGCTGCCGTTGACGGCCCAGCCGTCCATGGCAGAGGAAGCGTAATGGGGCATGTCCTGCCGGGCAACGACGTCCGCCGCGAGCGTCCGGCCGAGCGCCTGCCGCAGCGGAACAGGGGCGGCCGGGATGGGAACGGCGCACTCGAACGCGAGTTGCCGGGCCTCCTGCCACGTGTGGGCCAGGTGCCTGTGCGGCTCCGCGGCGTCCTGGTCCGCGGCGCCCTGGTCCCCTGCCTCCTCGTCCGCTGCATCCTGGTCCGCAGTGTCTTCGCCCGCTGCATCCTGGCGCGCCGCGATGTGAGGGCCACCAGGGCCGTCTACGGGAGCCTCTCCACCGCCAGTTCCGACGCCATTTCCGCCGGTATCGTTGACGCCATCTTCACCGCCATCTCTGACGCCATCTCCACCTGCGGCGGTGGTGGGGCCGTTGCCGTCCGGGGCCGCAGCCGTCATGCCCCGGAAGTTTCGGCGGCTGCGTAGTCCTTGGCGAGCCGGCGGGCCACGGCCATCGCGGACTCCATGGACACGGAGTCCGTGGCCTGCCCGGAGCCTGAGGCCAGGCCGGCCGCAAAGCCGGCAATGAATGTGGTCAGCGGTGCCGCCGGGCGCACCACGGAATGGGCGGCCACGCCGGCCAGGGCGAGGACCTCATTCACGTCAATCTCAACGTCGTCCAGCTCCAGGGCCTGGAGCAGGGCACGGCACCAGTCTTCCAGTGTTTCGTCCTGGCTTTTCACCGTTTGCCTCCATGGTCGAGTTCAGCTGTGCAGAGCCGGGCCGGAGCCCGGACCGCCGTCGGGAATCCTGCCGGATACCCCCAGTGCGGACGCGTCATCCCAGGTGTCGACGTCATCCGTGGAACCCGGGGGAACGCGAACTTCCCGCACGTCCAGCCTAGCAAGAAGGGCGAACACCGACGCGTTTTCCAGCCGGTCCCGGGACGCGGCGTCCGCGACAGAACGATGTAGCACGGCCGTGCCATAAAAGCCCGCGAGCGGCTGTTTCCGGCCGTCGGCCGAGACGGCCATGACGCCGTCGGCCGCGTCCCTTTCCGGCGTGCCTGCACCGGACGCGGCCAGCGCCTCGGCCAGGGCATGGACCGCGCCGGCCGACCGGGGCATGTCACACGCCAGGACGAGGGTATAGGGCGCGGCTACTGCGTGCCGGCTCGCGTGATCGGCGGCCAGGGCGGCCAGCCCCGCCGCGATGGCTGCGGCCGGACCCGCGAAGGGCGGCTCTTCCCGGCAGGTCAGGACGCCGCCGGGCAGGCCCCCGGGGTCGGGGCCCACGACGACGGTGCGCCCCGCCGCGCCGGCGGCCCGCAGTGACCGCTCCAGGAGGGTGGCGCCGTCGTAGACCAGCCCGGATTTGGGCACGCCGCCGAGGCGTGAGGACCGCCCCCCGGCGAGAATGATGGCATCGAACTCCATCGTTTCAGCCTAGCGCGGCGCCAGCGGCCACCGAACAAGCCGTCACGTGCGCCGGCAGCGTCTTCACCGGCTGATCAATCAGCAAGGGGGCAGATCAGGCAGCCGATTCAGGCAGCAGGAACGGATCCCAGGCCGGCGTCGGCTTCTCGAGTTCCTTGATCTGCCAGATGGCACCCTTTGGCGGGCCCGGAACAAAACCGATCTTCCAGCCCATCTCCGCCGGCGTATGGTCGCTCTTGGCGTTGTTGCACCGCAGGCACGCCGCCACCAGATTCTCCCAGGAGTCGGCCCCGCCCCGCGATTTGGGCTGGATGTGGTCGATGGTGTGGGCAGCCTTGCCGCAGTACGCGCAGCGGTGGGCATCCCGGCGCAGCACGCCGCGGCGGCTCACCGCAGTCATCGTGTTGTACCTGGGCCGGATGTAGCGGTTCAGCAGGATCACGGACGGGCGGCCCAAAATGTCCTGGGGGCCGACCACGGGGTCGTCCCCTTCGGCCACCACGCTGGCCTTTCCGGTCAGGACAAGGACGAGCGCCCGGCGGAAGGTGATGACCGCCAGCGGTTCATATCCAGCATTCAGAACGAGAGTGCGCATCCGCATACCTCTTCACGGCCGCACCCGCCAGCGGCACGAGGGCCGGCTGCCCTCTGCATGGTCGGGCTATGGATCGACAACACAAGAGTAAACACTCAAGTGCCGGATCACCGAATATTTTTTCACCGGTGCGGTCCCGGGCGCGGAAAGTTCACTGCACGGCAACGCAAAAGACCCCCGCCTGCAGGCGGGGGTCTTTCGGAATGCTGGGGTTCGTGCTTAGGCGCCGACGCGGATGAAGACCGGGCCGGAGCCGACGTTGACGCTGTACAGCGCGGTGGTGCCGCCGTTCCAGCCGCCGTGCACTGCCATGCCGTTGCCGACGTAGACCGCGATGTGAGCCATGCCCACGCCGCCGTTCTGGTAGTAAGCGAGGTCGCCCGGGCGTGCCTCGGCGGCGCTCACGGTGCGGCCCAGGGACAGGTAACCTGCCGGCCAGCCGTGGTAGTGGATGCCTGCCGCGGCCAGGGCGTTGGTGGCGAGGGCGGTGCAGTCCTGCGCCACGCCGATCTGTGCGTAGGCAGCGGCGGCGATGGTCGCGCCTGCGCCGCTTCCGATGCCAGCGGGGGCCTGGGCAGCGACGCCGCCGCTGACGCCAAGCTCGGTGCCGCCGGCGCGGGTGGCCGTGGCGTCCTGGACCTTGACAACGGGCTTGGGAGCCTCGACAACGGGAGCCGGCGTGGTGGTCACGGCGGGCTTCTCGTAGGAGATCGCGATGGTGGAAGCGGCCGAGATGGTGGCCGGAGCTGCGGACTGGACTTCCAGGGCCGAAGCGGAGGTGGATTCGCGCTGAACATTGGTTTCAGCAGCGTTGGCTGCGATTCCGCTGGTCAGGACCAGACCGGAAGCTGCGGCGATGACCGCAGCCTGACGGCCCACGCCGCCGGCGTTGTCGCCGACAGCCTTAGCAATAACAGCCAGCGAGTTGGTCTTGGTGACCTCGGCGCGGTGCCGTGCAACGTTTGCACGAGTAGTCATTAAGTTCTCTCTTTCGTGATCCTTGGACCGCGCGCTTTCGGGCGCGGACTGAGGACGCTCCGGCATCTTGGGGGTACGCCGGATCGCCCCGAAATGGGTTACTTAGCGAAGGGTGTACTGCGAAGACGCGCCAAAAGCGGAAACTGCATGCTGTCCGGGCTCGCTAGAGATTGAGCCTGCGGAACGTGATCCAATCCGGGCGCCGGCAAGGGCGGCACGTGATGTGGATTCCAGCGGGCTCGACAGAGCCTCGCCGGTGCGCATGCGCGCAGAATTGTGGCGTGAAGACACGAAAGTAGCCTCTCCCAATGCCTACGAGGTGAGCTGTCGGATTCGGATGGGAGTCACCCGGCCGCGCTGCTTCCTGGGAAGCTTTGCGACTTAACCCCAAGGCCTTCTTTCGAAGGCCAAAATTGGTTCCCCCGCCCCTGCCAGACGATGTAATGCGAACGGACCTTGAGCGGTGGCAGAGCTAGGCAATCCACTCAAGAGCGCCAACTTCGGAAAAGTTGGCGTGCTTCAAACCCTACAGCAGTCCGGATCCAATGTCACATTCAGATCACGGCGTGTCACAGGAAGTTGAGAGCAGCCCATCGTCTTTTTAGAGCCAGCCGAGCGGGTCAACGACATCGCCGTTGACCATCACTTCAAAGTGGAGGTGGCAGCCCGTGGAGGCGCCGGTGGTTCCGCTCATGGCGACGACGTCACCGCGGGAAACCTTCTGGCCGACCTTGACCGAGGCCGAGGACAGGTGGTTGTACGTGGTCTCCAGGCCGTTGCCGTGATCGATGACCACGCGGTTCCCCCCGCCGAAGGGATGCCAGCCGTTGAAGGTCACGGTGCCGCTGGCGGCCGCGTGGACCGCCGTGCCGCACTGGGCGGCGAAATCCTGGCCGCGGTGGAACTCCCCCGCGCCCCCGGTAATGGGGCTGACACGGTAGCCGAAGGGCGAGGCCGTGACCAGCTGGTCGAGCGGCGCACCCAGGGTGCCGGCCGATGCCGCGCGGGTGATGGTGCCCACAGACTGGGCGCTCAGCAGCTGCTTGAGTTTCCCGTCCGGATCGCCCTTCGTGGTGACGGCCGTGCGGTTGAAGTCGACTTTGGCGGCGGCGGCAGCGGTGACATCCGGCTGCACGGCAGCGGAGAGCGCGCCGGACTCGCCCGGATTCGAAGCCATCACCGGGCTCGTGACGGGGACCGTCACGGTCAGAACCAGACCAGTTGCGGCCAGGGCGATCCCGGCCTTCTGCCCGACCCCGCTGGCCGCGGCAAAGTCCGTGACCTGGCGGAACGGACTGCGACGGCGACGGCGTTCATCCCGGTGCACGTCCCGCGGGCGTTCGGCCGTGTATGCGACGACGGGACGCGGCTCCGGTGCGGGACCGGTCGCGCGGCGACGGCCCCTGGAGGTCTGGGTGGTCAAGAACGGTTCCTCTCTGGATGGCCTGCGAAGTTAGCTGTCGGATTCGGGTCAGAGAGATCAAAGACCCGGTCCGCCGTTGCAAGCAGCCACGCACAGATGCATCCCAGGGGATCCTTCGGTGGAAGCTGCTTGCCGCTGACGGACTTCACCCCAAGGCTGCCGAAGTAGCAGCCGAAAGTGGTTCCCCCGCCCCTGCCAGGAGGTAGTTCTGCGACTGATCCGCTGGCAGGGCTCGGCTTCGGATCAGGTAACGCTTTGGTATCGGTACTGGGCACTAACTATAGGCGATTAAGCCGCCCGGTAATAAATCCGTAACCGCAATTGTGGACAACTCATGGGTCGTCCCATGACCGGCGCGTAGTGGCTGGTCAGGCGACTGTTACAAAGACGTGCGCGGCAACCTCGGGCGGCAGTTCCAGGGCACCTTCGATATCGGGGACGCGGACCGAGATGTACTCCCCCACCCGCTCCAGCGAGACAAGCGCGCCAGGCCTGATTCCGCCCTCGTCGAGCTGGGCCAGAAGCTCCGGCTCCACCTGGATCGGCTCCGCGAGCCGGTTGACCGTAACCCGGGAAGTTACCCCGTAGCCGGCCATGGCCTCCAGCAGGTTCACAGGCCTGTCCACGGGGGCGCCATTGGGAACGCCGCCAAGATCCGCAAGCCCCGGAATAGGGTTTCCGTAGGGCGAGACTGTCGGGTGGTTGAGCATCTCGAAGATTCTTCGCTCGACGCGTTCGCTCATGACATGTTCCCAGCGGCACGCTTCCTCGTGGACGTAGGCCCAGTCGAGCCCGATCACGTCCGCGAGGAGGCGTTCGGCCAGACGGTGCTTGCGCATGACACCGATTGCACGTTTCCGTCCGGTTTCCGTCAGTTCAAGGTGCCGGTCGCCGGAAACAACCACCAGCCCGTCGCGCTCCATCCGGCCGATCGTCTGGGACACAGTGGGGCCGGAGTGGCGGAGCCGTTCGGCGATGCGGGCGCGGAGGGCAACGATGTTTTCTTCTTCAAGTTCCAGAATGGTCCGAAGATACATCTCCGTGGTATCGATCAGATCCGTCATTCAGCTCAGCTCCTCGAGCGCAGTCCTAGCGTCATTCCCACCGTACCGCGTGCGGGCTGCATGCAGGATGCGCCCAGGCGGGAACCGCCGTACGTTCGCATGCCAGCCTAGCCTATTTTGAATTACTCCGGATAATCTTTCGGTCGACCTGGAGCTATTGTCCCAGCCCCAGCCGGCCGGCCGTCCCCGGCGTCTCAATGACCGGACTATGACAGGCCTTTTTCCGTATCGCCGGGAGCTGTCAGGCAAAATAAAACAGGCAGAATGAAACAGGCAGAATGAAAAGGGGGGTCCGTGGTAGCCATCCCTGCCCGCCACCTCCCAGCCACGCTACGAACCAGCCGAAAATTGGAGCCACTGTGAGCGACACCAGCATCACGATCCCCGCCAACCTCCTGCCCAAGGACGGACGGTTCGGCGCCGGCCCGTCCAAAGTCCGGCCGGAACAGATGGACGCCCTGGCCGCGGCATCGTCGAAGCTGCTGGGGACCTCGCACCGCCAGGCACCCGTGAAGAACCTGGTCGGCTCGGTGCGCAGCGGCCTCAGCGAATTCTTCCGGGCACCGGAAGGCTATGAAGTCGTGCTGGGCGTCGGCGGATCTACCGCGTTCTGGGACATTGCCAGCTTCGGGCTCGTGGAGAACAAAGCGCAGCACCTGTCCTTCGGCGAGTTCGGCTCGAAGTTCGCCTCCGCCACCAACAAGGCGCCGTTCCTTGCCGAGTCCTCCATCATCAAGGCCGAACCCGGCACCCGCCCCACCGCCCGGGCGGAGGCCGGCGTCGACGTCTATGCGTGGCCGCAGAACGAGACCTCAACCGGCGTAGCCGCCCCCGTCCAGCGGGTGGCCGGCGCCGACGAGGGGTCGCTGGTGCTCGTGGACGCGACCTCGGCCGCGGGCGGGCTGGACGTGGACGTGGCAGAGTCGGACGTGTACTACTTCGCGCCGCAGAAGAACTTCGCATCCGACGGCGGCCTGTGGCTGGGCCTGTTCTCCCCGGCCGCGCTGGAACGGGCGGCACGGATCAAGGCCGGCAACCGCTGGATTCCCGACTTCCTTGACCTCCAGACGGCGATCGACAATTCCCGGCTGAACCAGACCTACAACACCCCCGCACTGGCCACCCTGGTGACCCTGGACGCCCAGGTGCAGTGGCTCAACGCCAACGGCGGCCTGGACTTCGCCGCCGGCCGGACCGCGGATTCTGCCGGCCGCATCTACCGCTGGGCCGAAGCGTCCGAATACGCCACGCCGTTCGTGGCCAAGGCCGAGGACCGCTCGAACGTGATCGCCACGATCGACTTCGATGACTCGATCGACGCCGCGGCCATCGCCAAGGTGCTCCGCGCCAACGGCGTCGTCGACACCGAGCCGTACCGCAAGCTGGGCCGCAACCAGCTGCGCATCGCCACCTTCGTGGCGATCGAGCCCGACGATGTCTCGGCACTGCTCGAGTGCATCGATTTCGTCGTGGCGGAACTGAAGAAGTAGCCCTGCGTCCGGCGTCGTCACGGCCCCTGAGAACCTAAGCCGTGACGGCGCCGTCGTCGTTTCAGGTCCGTCCGCCCTGCTGAGCCTCCGGCAGCGCGTCCCTGCCGGCACCGGCCGCCCCGGTCCGGCTTTCGACGCGGAAGTACCGCAGCCCGTGGGCGCGGCGGTTGAAGTGGAGCCTCAGGTGCTTCGCGCGGATGATCCACACCAGCCCGATCAGGGCCGCCAGCAGGCCGGCGCCCGCCGCGACCGCCATGGACCAGCGGGGGCCGGCGGTGTTTGCCACCCAGCCGACGAGCGGCGCACCAAGGGGAGTTCCGCCCATGAAGATCGCCATGTAGAGGGCCATCACCCGGCCCCGCATTACGGGCTCTGTCGTGGTCTGGACGTACCCGTTTGCGCTCGTCATCATGGTGATCGCGAACAGCCCCACGGGCACAAGCGCGACTCCGTACCAGAAGTAGTTCGGGGCCATCGCTGCGATGCCCGAGGTCACGCCGAAGGCGGCGGCCGCCCCGAAGATGACCCGCAGCCGTGGCTTGCCGCGCCCGGCGGACAGCAGGGCCCCGGCGACGGATCCGATGGCCATGATCGAATTCATCAGGCCGAAGGCCCCCGCGTCCAGGCCGAATTCGGTCCCCACCATGGCCGCGATGAACAGGGCGAAATTCAGCCCCAGGGTTCCCACGATGAAGACCGCCACCAGCACCACGACCAAATCCGGACGGTACCTCACATAGCGCAGCCCCTCCCGGATCCTGCCCTTGCCCGCCGGTGCCCGCGGCAGCCGGCGCAGCGACGACGACGGGATTTTCGCCAGGCTCAGCAACAGGGGCACAAAGGTGAGCGTATTAATGAGGAAGACCCAGCCGGGCCCGACGACGGCCGTGAGCACGCCGGCGACGGCCGGACCGATCATCCGGGCAACATTGAAAGACGCGCTGTTCAGGGCCACGGCGTTGGGCAGGTAGTCGTCCTGGACGAGTTCCGAGACGAAGGTCTGCCGGACGGGGGCGTCCAGGGCGGAGACCACCCCGAGCATCAGGGCGAAGGCGTAGACGTGCCAGAGCTGCGCCGCGCCCGTGACCACCAGGATGCCCAGCCCCGCGCTCAGCAGCGCCATGGCGGACTGCGTCAGCACCAGGAGCCGCTTGCGGTTGAACCGGTCGGCGACCAGTCCGGCCACCGGTGCCAGGAAGAGTTGCGGGCCCAGCTGCAGGGCCATCGTGATTCCCACCGCCCCGGCATCGTGCGCCGTCAGGTGGGCGAACACCAGCCAGTCCTGGGCGGTGCGCTGCATCCAGGTGCCAACGTTGGAAATGAGGGCGCCGACGAACCAGATCCGGTAGTTCAGGATGTGCAGGGATTTGAACGTGGACATCAGCCCCAGCCCTCCCCAGACACGCTCCCGGACGCTTCCAACCGCTAGTCGGCCTCGCCCGTTGAGCGTTCGCGCTCGTCGTCGTCGGTGTCAGCGCCGTCGGCGTCAGTGTCGGCGTCGGTGTCAGCGGCGTCGTCGGCGTCGGCGTCATCCTGCTGGTCGGCATCGGACGCCTGTGACGGCGCTTCGGAACCGGACGGCGCCTCGGCAGCCTCGTCAGCCTGCGCGTCTTCCGGGCGGACCCGTTCGGCCCACGGAACCCAGGCCGGTGCCAGGATGGAGTCCTCGGAGGGCAGGAGCCCAAGTTCGTCCACCGTGACCACCTTTGAGCGCGAGTTGCGTGTCAGCACGGCGTACCACTGCCAGCCCAGGTATCCGGGGAGCCTGGATTCGAACAGGTGGGTCACCAGGCGGTCGCCCTCGCTCCGGGCACCGATGTGCTCGCCGATCTGCTCCGCGGGGGCAATGCCCTCCACCGCGGTGCGGGCGACGTCGACGGCGGCGGCCAGGAAGGCGTCAGGCTTGCCGGTGCGCCAGACGGGCACGCCGGCGCGCGGGCGGATTCCCTGCTTGGAGCCGGTTGCTTTGGCCCCGGTGGGCGCTGCGGTTCCGGCGTCCGGCGCCGGCAACTGATCAGGTTCCTGAGTCATCAAAAGCCTTATACGTCCAGCTCGTCGGCAACCTTACGGAGGGCCGCTGCGATCGCCTTGCCCTTGTTGCCTTCCGGGTACTTGCCCGCGGACAGGGTCCCGGACAGGTTATCCAGCACGCTGACGAGGTCCTGGACCAGCGGGGCAAGGTCCCTGGCGCTGGGCCGCTTTGCCTTGGCGATGGACGGCGTCTTGTCCAGCACGCGCAGGCCCAGGGCCTGGGCACCCTTGCGTCCGTCGGCTACACCAAATTCAACACGCGTGCCGGCCTTGAGCTCCGTGATGCCTTCGGGCAGCGCGGACTTGGGCAGGAAGACTTCCTGGCCGTCCTCGCCCGCGAGGAATCCGAAGCCTTTTTCCTTGTCATACCACTTGACCTTGCCGGTAGGCACGTAATCAACCTTCTTCGTTCTGCGGGGACACGGCCGGCGGTCACCGCATCCGCATGGATACGCGGGTTCAGGGTATGACTGCCCGGACCGTGTTGGTCTGTATCTCCAAGGTTATCCTGCCTGGTTCACTTTAACGGCTTGAGGCGCGGGCGATGCCGGACTGTTAGCGTTGCCCCCATGACACTGACGCGTTACCGGCGGCCTTTGATGATCGTAGCGGCCACCCTTGCTGTGCTGTCCCTCGTTGCCGTCGGCGCTGTCATGGCGATGGCCTTCAACAATGCCGTGGCGCCCGCCTGGATTACCTCGACGGCCCTCTACGGCCTCCCGGTGGCATTCCTGCTCATGCTGGCCCTCGTTGTCGACGCGGTGGCAGCCCGGCGCCGCCCGCGCGGGCCCGGCGAAAGGTAACGTTGGAGCGATGTCCCTCATCCGCGCGCTCAGCAAGGAACTTCAGGCACGAAGCGACGAATCGTTGCGGGCCCTGTTCTCCGCGCGGCCGGACCTGATTTCTCCCGGCGTCCCGGACTTCGCCGCCCTCGCCGCCCGCGCCAGCGGACGCGTCAGCGTCCAGCGGGCCCTCGAACGGCTCAACCGCCCGCAGATGCAGGTCCTGGAAACCCTGCACCTGTGCACCAACGCCGATACCGGGCACAGTGCGTCGGCGGCGATGCTGAAGAAACTGATCAACGGCTCCTCGGTTGCCGCCGTCGACCGGCTCCTCCATTCCCTGCAGGAACTGGCCCTCGTCCACCGCGCCGATCCGCCGCACGGCGCGACCCCCGCCGCCGCCAAGCAGCGCCACTACCTTCCGGTCGGCAGCCTCAAGGACGTGATTGGCATCTACCCTGCGGGGCTGGGGCGCAGCTACACCGAACTGGTGCGGCTCCAGCCTGCTTTCGCGCAGCGCGTGGTGCAGCTGGTGGGGGAACTTCACCGCGCCGGGGCGTCCATCTCCCCCGCCACGACGCCGATGGAAGCCGCCCTGTCCCTGCAGCACTGGACGGCAACACCGGAATCGCTCCAGCAAATCCTGGCTACCGCACCGGACCGGACCGCCGCCCTTTTGGCCCGGTTCGGGAACTGGGCCATGGGCGCCGTCCCGCAGGCGCAGCGCCGGGCGTCCGTGCTCCACGAAGGCGCCGACGTCGGCCCCGTGGACTGGCTGCTGGCGCGCGGGCTGCTGGTACCGCTGGACGCCGCGCACGTCGAACTGCCGCACAGCGTCGGAGTGTCGTTGCGCGGCGGGTTTGTCATCGAGAACTTTTCGCTCACGCCGCCTGTCCCCCGGCTGGGCAATACGAGCGCGGGGCTGCGCCGAAACGCCGCGCTGGGCGCCATCGCCGAGACGCTGCGGCTCGTCGGCGAAGTGCTCTACACCGTGCGCGAACAGCCGCTGGCGACGCTGCGAAGCGGGGGCGTCGGGGTCCGGGAGATGAAGCGGCTGGCGGATTCCCTGCGGATGGACGTGCACGAGGCCGGCGTCCTCGCGGAGCTCTGCGGAATGGCCGGTCTGCTGCGGCTGGACGTCGACAGTTCTGCGTGGGTGCAGCCGCCGCAGCTGGAGTGGCTGTCGCTGCCGCGGCAGGAGCAGTGGCTGTGGCTGGTCAACGCCTGGCTGGCCAGCGAGCGCGCACCGTCCCTCGTGGGCCAGCCGGTGAATGCTGCCGCCCCGGGCCCGGCCGGGCACCGGGGCCCGGCCGGGACCACCATCAATGCGCTCTCCGCCGAGGCGCAGCGGCCGGACGCCCCGGTGGTCCGGAAAAGGGTCCTGGAAATCCTGCACGAACTCACCCTTGAGGCCGTGGCGCCCGACGGGCAGGCCCCCGTCCTCGATGCCGCCGCCGTGCTGGAGCGTGCCGAGTGGACGCAGCCCCGGATGGCCAGGCGCTTCAGCTCGCTGATCCGCGGCATCCTCGCGGAGGCCGAGATGCTTGGCCTGATCGGCTCCGGGGCGCTGAGCCAGCTGGGCGCCGCGATCGCCGCCGAGCAGCCGGACGACGCCCTGGGGATCCTGGGCGAACACCTGCCGGCGGCCCTGCAGCACGTGTTGCTGCAGGCGGACCTGACGGCGGTGGCGCCGGGCTACCTCGACCCCGAACTGAGCGAACGGCTCCTGACCATGGCCACGGCCGAAGGGCAGGGACCGGCCACCATCTACCGGTTCTCCGTCTCCTCCGTGCGCCGGGCCCTCGACACCGGCCAGGACGCCGCGGCGATGCTGGACTTCCTGCGCCAGCATTCGGCCACCGCCATCCCGCAGCCCCTCCAGTACCTCATCGAAGACACCGCCGCGCGCCATTCCCGGCTCCGGGTGGGGGCCGCGGCCAGTTTTATCCAAAGCGAGGACGAGGCTGCTCTGCTGGAACTGCTCAACGCCCCGGCCGTGGCTGGCCTCGGGCTGGTGCGCATCGCGCCCACCGTGGTCGTCTCCCACGCCGCGCCCCGGGAAACCGCCCAGGCCCTCCGGGGTTTGGGGCTCGCCCCGGTCCTGGAGGAAGCTGCCTCCGCCATCGTCCGGCTGCGCCGCAGCACCCCTGCGCCCGGCAGCGGCCGGCCGGTGTACACCGCCCCGCGGACCGCTCCGCCGGAGGCCGACATCGAGGCCCAGCTGGCCGTGCTGCGCGCCAACGGGTCCCGGGCGCCGGGCTCCGGCGCCCACCCGCCGGCGGCCCCGGGCAGCGAGGAAGCGACCCAGCTGGGCCTCGAGACCCTGCTGAAGGCGATCCGCCTCAGGCAGCGGGTCATCATGAACGTCGTGGACAGCATGGGGAATGCCACCCGCGAGACGGTTGTTCCGGTAGCTGTGAATGGCGGGCGGGTGCGGGTGTTCGATCCGGACAAGGAAATCGAGCGGGTCCTGTCCATCCACCGCATTATCGACGTAGAAGCTACAGAGGAATTGTTCCAGTGAATGACGGGCCCCTGATCGTCCAGAGTGACAAGACCATCCTGCTGGAGGTCGACCACGAACTCGCAACGGAGGCCCGGCACGCCATCGCGGCGTTCGCAGAGCTGGAACGAGCCCCGGAGCATGTGCACAGCTACCGGCTGACGCCGCTGGGGCTCTGGAACGCCCGGGCGGCCGGGCTGGACGCCGAAAAAGTGCTGGACACCCTGCTCACGTACTCCCGTTTCCCCGTGCCCCATTCCCTGCTGATCGACGTCGAAGAGACCATGTCCCGGTACGGCCGGCTCCGGCTGGAGAAGGACCCGCAGCACGGCCTGGTCATGCGCACCTCCGACTACCCGGTGCTCGAGGAAATCAGCCGCGCCAAGAAGATCGCCCCGCTGCTCGGGCCACGGATCGACGGCGAGACGGTGGTGGTGCATTCCTCCCAGCGCGGCCAGCTCAAGCAGCTGCTGCTCAAGCTTGGCTGGCCGGCCGAGGACCTGGCCGGCTACGTGGACGGCACCCCGCACCCCATCATGCTCAACGAATCGGGCTGGAAGCTGCGGCCCTACCAGCAACTGGCCGCGGAGAACTTCTGGGCCGGCGGCAGCGGCGTCGTCGTCCTTCCCTGCGGCGCCGGCAAGACGCTGGTCGGCGCGGCCGCCATGGCCACCAGCTCCACCACCACACTGATCCTGGTGACCAACACCGTCGCCGCGCGGCAGTGGAAGGACGAGCTCCTCAAACGCACGTCGCTGACCGAGAAGGAGATCGGCGAGTACTCCGGCTCCGTTAAGGAAGTCCGGCCGGTCACGATCGCCACCTACCAGGTCCTGACCACGAAGCGCGGCGGGCTGTACCCGCACCTGGAGCTCGTGGACGGCAACGACTGGGGCCTGATCATCTACGACGAGGTCCACCTGCTGCCCGCGCCGATCTTCCGGATGACGGCGGACCTGCAGGCCCGCCGGCGGCTCGGGCTGACCGCCACGTTGGTGCGGGAGGACGGCCGGGAGGGCGAGGTCTTCAGCCTGATCGGGCCGAAACGCTACGACGCGCCGTGGAAGGACATCGAGGCCCAGGGCTACATCGCCCCGGCCGATTGCGTGGAAGTCCGGGTGGACCTGCCCCGCGACGAACGGGTGGCCTATGCCATGGCCGAGGACGCCGACAAATACCGGCTGTGTGCCACCTCCGAGACGAAGTCCCGGGTGGTCGAAGAACTCGTCGCCGAACACGCCGGGGAACAGCTCCTGGTGATCGGGCAGTACATCGACCAGCTCGACGAGATCGGCGAGCGCCTGGGCGCGCCGGTGATCAAGGGCGACACGTCGGTGAAGGAGCGCCAGCGGCTGTTCGACGCGTTCCGGGCCGGCGAGGTGCAGACCCTGGTGGTGTCCAAAGTCGCCAATTTCTCCATCGACCTGCCCGAGGCGTCGGTCGCGATCCAGGTCTCCGGTTCATTCGGGTCCCGCCAGGAGGAGGCCCAGCGCCTGGGCCGGCTGCTGCGCCCGAAGAAGGACGGCCGCTCCGCCCGGTTCTATTCGCTCGTGGCCAGGGACACCCTGGACCAGGATTTCGCCGCGAAGCGGCAGCGGTTCCTCGCCGAGCAGGGGTACGCCTACCGGATCATGGACGCCAAGGACGTCGGCACCGCGGGCTAGGCGGGTGCCGGGGATGCGGCCATGCAACACACAACCTCCATTCAGAAAACTCCCAGAGTCTGGGAGCATCATGGGAACATGAAGAAGAACGGTCCCGAAGCCAAGCTCCTCGTCGTCGATGACGAACCGAACATCCGCGAGCTGCTCTCCACGTCCCTGCGCTTCGCTGGTTTTGAAGTCGTCTCGGCCGGCAGCGGACGCGAGGCGCTGGCTGCTGCTGAGTTGCACTCCCCCGATCTGGCGGTGCTGGACGTCATGCTGCCGGACATGGACGGCTTCACCGTTACCCGCCGCCTGCGCGCCGCCGGCAAGCACTTCCCGGTCCTGTTCCTCACGGCCAAGGACGACACCGAGGACAAAGTCACCGGTTTGACCGTGGGCGGGGACGATTACGTCACCAAACCGTTCAGCCTCGACGAGGTGGTGGCCCGCATCCGCGCCGTACTCCGGCGCACGCAACCCCAGGTCGACGACGACGCCGTGATCCGGGTCGATGACCTCCAGCTCGACGACGACGCCCACGAGGTCCGCCGCGGCGGGACCGTGATCGAGCTCTCGCCCACGGAATTCAAGCTCCTGCGCTACCTCATGCTCAATCCGAACCGGGTCCTGTCCAAGGCCCAGATCCTCGACCATGTATGGGAGTACGACTTCAACGGCGACGCCTCGATCGTGGAGTCCTACATCTCCTACCTGCGCCGCAAAGTGGATATCGATCCCGATGCCCCGGCACTGATCCAGACCAAGCGCGGCGTCGGCTACGTTCTGCGGACTGCCGAGAAGCGCTGACCTTGCTGTACCGCTGGAAATCGGCGTCGCTGCGCTCGCAGCTCGTGGCCATCATGATGGCGCTCATGCTGGTGGCCCTCACGGCTACCGGGGCGGGCACGCTGACGCTGCTGCACAGCTTCCTGCAGGGCCAGGTGGATGACAAGCTCCGGGCCGCCGTCGAATCCGCGCGGCAGCAGCAGTCCTTCAGCCAGTTGCAGGAGACCAACTCCACCGTTCCCACCGACTACTCGCTGATGCTCTTCAGCCCCGGTCTTCCGCCCTACACCTTCGGCGGCGACAAGGAATCCCACCCCGCGCTCAGCAACTTTTCCTCGGTCGAGGCCCGGGAACGCCAGCAGATGCCGTTCCAGGTCCGCGGATCCGAGGGCGGCAGCTGGCGGGTCGTGGCCGTCAGCGTGGTGGACAACAACAACCGTGGCGCCGTCGTCGTGATCGGGCTGCCGCTGGACCCCGTGGATTCGGTGATGGAACACGCTGCCCTGGTGGTGGTGGGTGTGGGCCTGCTGACGCTCGTGCTGGCGTTCTTCATTGCCACCTGGACTGTTTCGCGGTCCTTCCGGCCGCTGGCCCGGGTGGAGAAGACGGCCGCCGCGATCGCCGCGGGAGACTTGTCCCAGCGTGTGGAGGTGGAGAACCCGGGCACGGAGGTGGGCCGGCTTGGGAGCTCGCTCAATGCCATGCTCGCGCACATTGAGACGGCCTTCGCCGCCAGGATGGCGTCCGAGGCGCGGATGCGGCGCTTCGCCGCCGACGCCTCGCACGAACTGAGAACCCCGCTGGTGACCATCCGCGGGTTCTCCGAGCTGTACCGGCACGGGGCGTTGTCCACCCCGGAAGACGTGGCCACGGCGATGGGGCGGATCGAAAGCGAAGCCAAACGCATGGGAGCCATGGTCGAAGACCTGCTGCTGCTGGCCAGGATCGACGAACAGCGGCCGTTGCAGCAGAAGCCCGCGGACCTGCTGCTGCTGGCCAACGACGCCGTGGTGGACACCCAGGCGAGCGACCGCAGCCGCACCATCAACCTCACCGGGATTGACGGCGCGGCCCCGGCCGCCGCCCCGGTGCTGGGCGACGAAGCCAAATTGCGCCAAGTGGTCAGCAACCTGGTCGGCAATGCCCTGCGCTACACGCCGGAGGGCACCCCAGTCGAAATTGGCGTCGGGGTCCGGACCGCACCGGACGGAACACGGCAGTCCGTGATCGAGGTCCGGGACCACGGACCGGGGGTTCCGGACGAGGAGGCGGCCCGTATTTTCGAGCGCTTCTACCGGGCCGACACCTCCCGGACCAGGGAGACCGGCGGCAGCGGACTTGGCCTGGCGATCGTGGCCGCCATCGTCGGCTCGCATTCCGGGTCCGTGCGGGTCGGGAAGACCGACGGCGGCGGTGCCACGCTGGTGGTCAGCATCCCGCTCCTGGACGAAGAGGCCACGGAACGGTCCACAGCGGACTTATCCACATAGGGGCCGACGGCGGTGTCCGGCCGGCGGGCCGCCCGCCTACGCTCGAGGTGTCCGGAAGATCCGGATGAGGCAGCCGCTCCCCGCCAGCTCTCACCGAAAATGTCACCGCAATACCTCACCGCAGACCCGCTGACGTTCACCGTGCTTCGCCGGGCCGCGGCCGCCTCCCGAGCATTCGAGAGGCATTTCCATGAGCATCATCTCCGTCGATACCGAACTCCTCCAGCTGAAGTCCGCCAACGTGCAGGCCACGGTGGAGAGGATCAGCGCGGACGTCCACGCCATGAAACGGGGGCTGGACGAGCTCCAGGGCAGCTGGCGGGGCTCCGCGGCGACTAATTTCCAAACCCTCGTGGCCGAGTGGACGCTGACCCAGGGCAGGGTCGAGGCGTCCCTGGCGTCCATCAACCTCGCGCTGAACTCCGCTGCCGCCACCTATGCGCAGGCGGAACTGGGCAATGCGCAGCGCTTCACGTGAGCCGCACGCGCCCTCAGGCCTCGGGTGTGCCCTGGTGGAAGCGCAGGCGCCATTGGGCGCCTTCAAGGACCCACAGGGAGCTGTGCAGGGCTGATCCCTCACGGGTGTGGCTGCGGTAGGTCAGCAGGATGGTCTTCTCACCCAGCCGGTCCGCGCCCAACAGTTCCAGCTCCACGGCTCCGCCCGGGTTGTCCTCGAGTGACATCATCATGGCGTCGCGGGTCCAGATCCGGCCGGAGCTGCCGATTTCGGTGAAGTCCGGGTGGAGCAGCACGCCCGTGCGGCCCAGGTCTGCCCGGGTTTCGGGGCGGAGCAGTTCGCGTTCGAGGGACTCGACGACGGCTTCGGCGCTGGCCTCCGCCCGGTCTACGGCAGGTTCTTCTTCAAGTTCGCTGAAGAGGTCCGGTTCGTCGTAGGTCCCCGGCGCGCCAAAGAGTTCCTGCTGGCCGGCTGCGGGCGGGGCGGCGGGCTGCATCTTGTCCTGCTGTGTCATGCCCTGCTGTGTTTTGCCCGCTGGCGGTTCGCCCGCTGGCGGTTCGCCCGCTGGCGGTTCGCCCTCCGGGGTGCCGAACCCGGGACCCTGCCGGACGGCCACGCCCTGCTGGTACGCCGTGGCCGCAGCCCGGGCGCGGACGTCCGCCGCCTCGTTGAGCTCGTGCCCCGCGTGGCCCCGCACCCACTCGAAGGTGTACTTGCGGCCCACGAGCGCCTGGTCGATGTCCTTGAGGAGGTCCACGTTCAGCACCGGCTTGCCGTCGGCTTTGCGCCAGCCCTTGCGTTTCCAGCCGGGCATCCACTTGGTCACGGCGTTGATGACGTACTGGCTGTCGCAGAGGATCAGCAGGTCTTCCCCGGGCATGTGCGCCGTTGCCCGGAACAGGTCCAGCACCGCCATCAGTTCGCCCTGGTTGTTCGTGCCGTGGGGCCACCCCCCGGCCCGCCAGCAGTCGTCATTCACGTACCAGGCCCAGCCGGCCGGGCCAGGATTTCCTAAGGCCGAACCGTCGGCCGCTGCTGTAATCGTCACTGACCTATCCTGCCAGAACCCGCCGACGCCCACCGACGCCCCCTTGGACAGGGGCCGCGCTTAACCGGCGACGGCGGCCCCACCCGAAGGTGGGACCGCCGTCGTCGAACAGCCGGTGATGGCTGGCGCCGGTGGTTAGAAACCGCCCATGCCGCCCATGCCGCCCATGTCGTCGCCGCCGCCCATCGGGGCGCCACCCTTCTCGGGCTTGTCGGCTACAACGGCCTCGGTGGTGAGGAACAGGCCGGCGATGGAAGCCGCGTTCTGCAGGGCAGAGCGGGTTACCTTGACCGGGTCGTTGATGCCGGCGGCCAGCAGGTCGACGTACTCGCCGGTGGCGGCGTTGAGGCCGTGGCCTGCGGGCAGGCCGCGGACCTTGTCCACGACGACGCCGGGCTCGAGGCCGGCGTTGAAGGCGATCTGCTTCAGCGGGGCGTCGATGGCAACGCGGACGATGTTCGCGCCCGTTGCTTCGTCACCGGAGAGCTGCAGGTTCGCGAATGCCTTGGCACCGGCCTGGATCAGGGCAACGCCACCGCCGGCGACGATGCCCTCTTCGACAGCAGCCTTGGCGTTGCGGACGGCGTCCTCAATGCGGTGCTTGCGTTCCTTGAGCTCGACCTCGGTTGCGGCGCCGGCCTTGATGACTGCAACGCCGCCGGCCAGCTTGGCCAGGCGCTCCTGCAGCTTCTCGCGGTCGTAGTCGGAATCGGAGTTCTCGATCTCGGCGCGGATCTGGGACACGCGGCCGGCGATCTGGTCGGCGTCGCCTGCACCCTCGACGATCGTGGTCTCGTCCTTGGTGACAACAACCTTGCGGGCCTTGCCAAGGAGTTCGAGTCCGGCGGTCTCAAGCTTGAGGCCGACTTCCTCGGAGATGACCTGGCCACCGGTGAGGATGGCGATGTCGGCCAGCTGCGCCTTGCGGCGGTCGCCGAAGCCCGGAGCCTTGACGGCGACGGACTTGAAGGTGCCGCGGATCTTGTTGACGATCAGGGTGGCCAAGGCCTCGCCCTCGATGTCTTCGGCAATGATCAGCAGCGGCTTGTTGGACTGCATGACCTTTTCCAGGACAGCAACCAGTTCCTTGACGTTGGAGATCTTGGAGTTGACGATCAGGATGTACGGATCCTCAAGGACCGTTTCCTGGCGCTCAGCGTCGGTGACGAAGTAGGCGGAGATGTAGCCCTTGTCGAAGCGCATGCCTTCGGTCAGCTCCAGCTCGAGGCCGAACGTGTTCGACTCCTCGACGGTGATGACGCCTTCCTTGCCGACCTTGTCGAGGGCTTCGGCGATCAGGGCGCCGATCTCGTTGTCGCCGGCGGAGATGGACGCGGTGGCGGCGATCTCTTCCTTGGTCTCGATTTCCTTGGCGGAGGCCAGGAGCTCGACGGTGACCGCGTCAACAGCCTTCTCGATGCCGCGCTTGAGGGACAGCGGGTCAGCGCCGGCCGCGACGTTGCGCAGGCCTTCCTTGACCAGGGCTTGTGCCAGCACGGTTGCCGTGGTGGTGCCGTCGCCTGCGACGTCATCCGTCTTCTTGGCAACTTCCTTGACCAGCTCGGCGCCGATCTTTTCGTAGGGATCGTCCAGCTCGATCTCCTTGGCGATGGAAACACCATCGTTGGTGATCGTGGGGGCGCCCCACTTCTTTTCGAGGACGACGTTGCGTCCCCGCGGGCCGAGGGTGACCTTGACGGCGTCGGCGAGGATGTTCAGGCCCCGCTCAAGACCGCGGCGTGCCTCTTCATCAAATGCAATGATCTTGGCCATAACGGCAGTAGTCCTTTCGGGACAGTCGTTAAGAATGAACCTTCGCTGTGGTGCCCGCGACGGACGATCCCAACCCCGCGGCCTCTGTATGCCGCCGGGTCCGGGATCTCACCCCAGCAAGGTGTTTCTTTAGCTCCTGGACCGGCTGCCCCACTTCGCGGCCGGGCGGACCGGGCGTCGTGTTAGCAGTCAGTGCCTTGGAGTGCTAAATCAATAATTAGCACTCCCCCGGGGAGAGTGCAAGCAGTGGCCGGCCGGAACCGGCCGCCACGCGGGCACAATACGCTACGAGCGATCAGCCGCCGCTGCTGCTCGCGGCTTCTGTGCCGTCCACCGTGGGCAGGTTGTCCTCGCCGTAGGTCGAAACCATGTAGTTCGCTTCGGTGATGTCGCCGTGGGCATCAAAGTTGATCCGTCCGGACTGGCCGTCGTAGTCCGGCCGCTGGCCTGCCCGGAGGACGCCGACGCAGTCCTTGTAGCTCGTGCATGACTCGCTGGGCGGCTGGCTGCCGCCGGCCCCGGTTCCGCCTGCTGCCGGGGTTCCGCCGGAGACCGCGACGAGGGACGCCGCGATGGAGGTGCCGGCGTCGTCCTCTGCGGCGGCGGCGGCGACGGCGGCCAGGACGACGGCGTCGTACGTCTCGGCGGCGAACACCATGTCCTTCAGCCCGGGATCAACGGCCACGAGGTCCGCCTGGAAGGCGGCGGAGGGAAACACCCCGGGCAGGATCCCGCGTGCACCCTCGAGCGCCCGGGCGCCCAGGCCAGAGCCGTACTTGCTGACTGCTCCGTCACTGAGGACCACCTTCTTGCCGGCGAGGCCGGCGTTGTTCAGCTCGGCGATGGCGCCCTGTGCGCCGTCGCGCGAGACCAGGATGACGGCGTCGGGGTTGGCGGCCTTAGCGGCGGCGACAGCCTGCTGCGCCTGGCCGGGGGTGAACTCCTCGTTCGCCACGACTTCCAGTCCGGACTGTTTCGCCGCACCGCCGACGGCGGCGGCGACGTCTTTGCCGTAGTCGCCTTCCTCATGCAGCACCGCCAGGGTCCTGGCGCCGCCGTCTTTGACCAGTTTGGCGAGGACGGATGCCTGGGCGATGTCGGCGGCCGAGGTGCGGAAATAGTAGCCGCCGCTCTTGTAGTTGCTGAGCGCGGCGGCGGTGTTGGCCGGGGAGATCACGGCTACCTTGGCGTTGGCCAGCACGTCGATGGCGGCCGGGGCACGGCTGGAATCGGTCGGGCCGATCACGACGTCGGCCTTGGCGGCAACCAGCGCTTTCGCCTGGGCGGCGGTGTCCGTGCTGATGGTTTCCGGCAGCAGCTCCACCGGTTTGCCTTTGTGCCCGCCGGCAGCGTTGATCTCCTTGACGGCAAGTTTGGCCGCCGCGAGCTCGGAGGCGTTGAGGAAGTTCTGCTTGCCCGTGTTGTCCAGGATCAGGCCGATGCGCAGGGTGCCGTCACCGCTGGCGTCGGCGCTGGCCACGCGGGCACTGCCCGCGGGGCCCAGGCAGCCCGTCAGGGCCAGGGCCGCTACGGTGCCCGCCGCCAGGGCGCGGCCCAGCGGCAAATGTCCTCCACGGCGCCCGGCCGCGTTCCTTGAGGCGTTCGTGACGGCAGCCAGTACCACTAGGCGGGCCGAACGCTTTCGGCCTGCGGGCCCTTTTCGCCCTCGCCGACTTCCAGTTCCACCCGCTGGCCCTCGTCCAGGGCGCGGTAGCCTTCCCCGACGATCGCGGACCAGTGCACGAAGACGTCGTTCTCGGAACCGTCCACGGCGATGAAGCCGTAGCCCTTTTCGGCGTTGAACCATTTGACGGTTCCCAGTGCCATGGTGTCCACACTTTCAGCTAGCTTGCGTGCGGCCCACCTCGATGTGCGCCGCGGACTGCGAAAAGAAATCCGCAGATACTGTACCCACAGCGTCCCCCAGGAACGCCGGCGGCGGGCAGGGCCGCCGCCTAATAGTTATTGAGGCGTAACCGGATTGGCTACTGGTAGCCGGGGCCGAGAACGACGACAAGGGGCATGTTGAACTCGGCAGAGTCCACGAGGGTGTCGACGCCGAGGAGGGCTCCGAGTGCCTCCGCATTGCCCTTCTGCTCGACGCCGCTGTAGAAGATCACCGACGTCTGTTGCGGGACACCGCCCCAGTTGCCTGTCTCGCCCAGGACCCAGCCGTCGGAGGTGACGGTGCCGCCGACGCGGGTGGCGAGGCCGGCGGTGGTGGTCGCGTTGTAGATCGTCACCGGCTGCGTCTTGTCGACGGCGGCGGCTGTGGCGCTCGGCGTAGCTGACGGCGAAGCCGCCGGCGCGGCGGCGGCGTCCGTGCCGGCCGGCTCCGGGCTCGTCGGCGTGGGACTGGGGCTCATGGTGCTTGTGGCGGACGGGCTGCTGCTGGCAGATGCGGACGCGCTGCCACCGGCCGTCACGGCCGCCGCCTGGCCTGCGGAGAAGCCGAGCTTCGGCAGGATCAGGAAGGCCACCAGGCCGATGGCCAGGGCTACGCAGCCAGCCGCCAGGATCGGCGCCAGGCTCCGCCGCCGCGATGCCGCGACGGCCCGGTGGACTCCCTGCCGGGTAGAGGTCTCCGGGACCCGATCAAATTCATCCCGAGCGTATTTGGTCATGGTAAAACGACGTCCTTGCTGATTTCATACGGGGTGCCCGAGGCCGGAACGGACGCAACAGGACGTGCGCATCCGGCTGCTCGTGACGCGACTTTACGAATCTGTTCCCAGACGACGGGCAGTGCGGGCACGTTGGCGTGATGTACGTAGTCTACGCAATCTCTTGACCAGCATGGGATCGTGGGCCAGCGCATCCTCGGTATCGATGAGGGCATTGAGGATCTGGTAGTAGTGCGTGGCGGACAGATCGAACAGCTCGCGGATGGCCTGTTCCTTGGCCCCGGCGTACTTCCACCATTGCCGCTCCAAGGACAGCATCTGCTGGTCGCGGGCGCTCAGCGCAGACTCCGCGGACACCCCGTCCGGGCCCGCGCCGGCGGTTGGGAAGACGGCAGAATCCCCCGCGAGCACGTGCTCTTGCGCTGTTTCGGCCACGACACACTCCTGGTTGATTCCAAAAAACCTGGCTGGATCCGGTAAAAAGTCAGTCCCCATGCTACGGCCGAATGACAGGGTTGTCATTCGGGCGGGCGCAGAAACGGGCCGCAGCTGGGGAAGAATGGGTGCTGTGTTTGATGCCGAGTTTGACCCCGCCAGTGAACCCGACGCGCTGTTCGAGCTGGAGCCCGCAGCCGCGGACACCCTTAGCTTCGCGGACCTGGCCCGCCGGCCGCTGGACGCGCTGGTTGCTCCGGACTGGGCGGGACCGCTGGCGCCGGTGGAGGCGCAGTTGCGCGAAGCCCTCGCCTTTGTCGCGGGCGAAGTGGCCGCCGGGCACGGCGTACTGCCATCGCCGGCAAACCTGCTGAGGGCTTTCCGGCAGCCCCTGGCCGGCGTCCGGGTGCTGGTGGTGGGCCAGGACCCGTATCCGACGCCGGGGCACGCCGTGGGGTTGTCCTTCGCCGTGGACGGCGCCACCCGGCCGATCCCCCGCAGCCTGGCAAACATCTACAAGGAACTTCAGGCCGATCTCGGCTTCCCCCCGCGCGTCCACGGGGACCTCAGCCACTGGGCGGACCAAGGCGTACTGCTGCTCAACAGGGTGCTCAGCGTCCGTGCCGGCGCGGCGGGCTCGCACCGGAACAAGGGCTGGGAGGCCGTGACGGCGGCGGCCATCCGGGCAGTCGCCGGCCGCTCGTCCGTATCCGGTGCGGGCCATGCCCCCCTGGTGGCGATCCTGTGGGGGAAGGATGCCGAGTCCGTGCGGCCGCTGCTGGGGTCCGCAGCCGTGATCGCCAGCGCCCACCCCAGCCCGCTATCGGCCTCGCGCGGCTTCTTCGGGTCCCGGCCGTTCAGCCGGGCCAACGCCCTGCTGCTGCAACAAGGCAACGGGACGGTCGACTGGGAGCTTCCGCCGTTGCCGTAACAGGCCCCCGCGCAAAGCTCCCGCCGGGGGTTCTTGGTTAGGCTTAGCTGCATGACATCCGTCCCCGCAGCCACCACCGCCACCCGGAACTCGCGCCCCCAGACCGATCTGACGGTCCTGCGCAGGGAGCAGCTCTCCCCGCACATGGTCCGGATCATCGCCGGGGGCCCCGGCTTCGCCGGGTTCGTCAACAACGACTATGTGGACCGGTACGTCAAGATCGTCTTTCCGCAACCCGGCGTCGAATACCCGGATTCGCTGGATTTGTGGGCCATCCGGGAAACCATGCCGCGCAGTCAGTGGCCGCACACCCGGACCTACACGGTCCGCTGGGTGGACCCGGAGGCGCAGGAACTGGCCATTGACTTTGTAATCCACGGCGACGAGGGGCTCGCCGGCCCCTGGGCGGCCTCGGCCCAGCCCGGCGATCGCCTGACTTTCACCGGCCCCGGCGGCGGGTACAACCCGGACCCGGCCGCGGACTGGTACCTGTTTGCCGGCGATGAATCAGCGTTGCCGGCCATCGGCGCGGCGATCGAATCCCTGCCGGAAGATGCCCGCGGCCTCGCCCTGCTCGAAGTGGACAGCGACGCCGACGTCCAGGCCATCGCCGGGCCGGCCGGCGTCGAATTGCGCTGGCTGCTGCGCGGCGGCGCACCCGCCGGTGAGAGCGAACTGCTGGTCACCGCGGTGCGCGACGCCGAGTGGCCCGAGGGCCGGGTGCAGGTCTTTGCCCACGGCGAGCGGGGCTACATGAAGGGCCTCCGGGACGTGTTCTACGTGCAGCGCGGGCTGGAGCGGGCCCAGGTGTCCCTCTCGGGCTACTGGGCCAAGGGCCGGATGGAGGACGACTTCCAGGCGGAGAAGAAGCTGCCGATAGGCAAGATCTAGCGGGGCAAGATCTAACGAGGCAAGATCTAGCGGCGCGAGATTAGGCGGGGCAAGATTTGACGCTGCGGAGTTTCCCCACCTTTGCCACCACGACGCCGGGACACGCCGGCGCGGCGGGCTGACACACCGTCGCGTCCCGGCAAAAGTGGGAAATCCGGCGCCTTAGGGGAGCCGGACGGGCATTCCTCGCAAGATCTAGCGGCGGCGGGCCCTGCGCCGTTCGTTGCTCGCCAGGCTCCGCGTCAGGGGCCGCGCCAAGGTGTCGCCGAGCACGATGCCGGCAGCGACACCGAGCACGATGGCCCCGGCGTTGAGCATGCCGCCAGCGCCCATGAGAATCTCCGATTCCTCGATGGTCAATACATACATCGACCGGAATATAGTGAGTCCGGGGAGCAGAATCAGCGCGGCGGGAACGGCCACCACCAGCTGTGGGGCGCCCATCCGGAGGGCCACGACGCGGGCCAGCAGGCCGATCACCACGGCAGCGAGGGCCGGGGCGAAGCGGGATCCGATGCCCAGGGCGTCGCCGCCGATGAGGACCAGGTAGCCCACCACCCCCACGGCCGCCGTCGGCAGCAGCAGCTTCCAGCTGGTCTGTTCCGTGATGCCGATCATCAGCACCGCGATGGCGATCAGGATGACCACGGCCCACCACGGATACGCCGGAGGGAATGTTTCGGTGACATCGATCGCCTCCATGCCGGTCATATCCCCGACTACGAAGCCGACGGCAATGCCGGCAACGAGCGCGCCGAAGGTCAGCATGGTGGAGAGGAAACGGCCGGCCGCCGTGACGGGGAAGCCGTTGATCGCGTCCTGCACCGAGGAGACGAGCCGTCCGGTCGGCAGTAGCAGCAGGATTCCGCCGACCACCACGATGGCCGGCGGTATCTGGATTCCTACCATGCCGCCGAAACGCCATAACAGCAGGGCGATGAAGGTGACCAGGAAGGAACACGAGGCGGTGACGAAGAAGTCAGGTGTGCGCCACCGCCCTAGCTGCCTGGCCAGCAGGCTCACCAGCAGGTTGGAGACGAAAGCGACCGCAGAGGCTCCGAGGTCGCCGCCGAGAACACCGACGAAGACGGCCGAGAACACGCCGAATGCCACGGTGACCATCCAGCGCGGGAATGGCTTGGAACTGTGGGTGATGTCCTCAAGCCGTCGCACAGCCTCCTCACGTCCCACGCCGCCGGAGACGATGTCCGTGACGAGCTGGTGCACCTTGGCCAAGCCCGCGTAGTTGTTGGTCCAGGACCGCACGACACGAAGCAACGTGATGGGCGTCTGGTCCTTGGGGGCATAGTTGATGGCCACCGACTGGTTGGTGATGTCCACTTCGATGTTCTTCAGTCCCAGGGCGGCCGTGATGGCGATGATGCTGGTCTCAACTTCCAGGGCTCCGGCGCCGTAACGGAACATCGATTCCGCCAGATGCAAGGCAAAGTCGATCGTCTTGCGGGCCGAGGCGTCGACGCCGCCGACCTGGATCATCGGGTTCGCATAGGGGCTACCGGCGAGCCGGTCAACGATGCTCATGGGCGCCGTCGGCGGGTTCTCGCCCTGTACCAACCTGCGCAACATGCGCTTCGCGGCGGCGTTCTGGCGCACCTCCACCGGCGACATCGGCTGCGTTCGGGGCAGGCCGTCCGTGGGCGGCCTGCGGTGGCCGCTGTATCCGTTATTCATTCCGGCCTCCTCACTGTCCTCGTCGGCTGTTTAGTAAAACTGCTGGCCCGTGCGCCGGGTGTAGACCTGTCGTGCGACGCGCTCCCCCGCCGTCATCCAGGCCTTGTACTTCAGCGGGCTCAGGACCTGGTCATAGCAGCCGACGAAGTCGGTCACGGTCTTGCTGAAGCTCGTCTTGAACAGGCCCAGGCCATGGAACGGGTTCGAGGTGTCCTTGAGCTTGTCGCTCGGCGGCGTGCCGCAGAAGTCGTATTCGGTGCAGCCAAGGTCCTTGACCTGGTTGATTGCGGTCCACTGCACCAGGTGCGAGTCGCCGTACTGGCCACGCTTCTGCAGGGAGCCGCCGTCCTTGTACGTTCCCTTGCGGCCGTAGTTGATCACGAACGCGCCCACCGAGGGCACCCCGTTTTCGTACACGAAGAGCAGCCTGCCCTGGTCCCGCTTCAGAAAGTTGGTCCAGAACTGGCGGTAGTACTCGTACTCGCGCACCCGGACCTGGGACTTGGCTTCCACCGTGGTGGTCATCAGGGCATACATGGCCCGGAAGTTCTCTTCCGTGGGCTCGACGTTGTGGACTTCCACGCCCTCGCGGATGGCGCGGCGCACGGCGTTGCGGCCCCGGGAGTGCAGGTTGCGCAGCAGCTGGTTTTCCTCGGGCTCAATATCGAGCAGCGCCGTTGAGTCGTTCGGCTGCAGGTTGTGGGTCTTGACCAGTCCGGCCCCCTCAAGGATCCGCGCGGCGTCGTCGGACAAGACAACATCCGGTTCGATCTTGATCGCGAAGACGCCCAGCTTGGCCCTTTTGACGAAGTCCGCGTTCGCCGCGACGATCCCGGGGATGTCCTCGACGGACGCCACGTCGGGTCCCTTGATCAGGTACCAGAGCTTGCCGAGGACCGGAAAGGACTTCTCCAGGACCAGGTTGTAGCTCGTGTAATCGGCCGACTCGTACACCAGGTGCAAGGGCTTCCAGCCAAAGTGCTGTTTGACCTCGGCGAAGGCTTCCGATTGCAGGAGATTGCCGCCGTTGGGGTTCGCGGTGACGTGGGCATCCCAGTTGGCAATCTCTTCGGCAGAGGCAAAACGGGCAGTGAATTCTCGCAAGGGTGCGGTATCCAATCATTGCGGTACGAGCTTCGGCGGCATGCGGACATGCAGCCCCAAGTCTATCGGTCCGCACCCTGCCGCCGGTCCGGGTCAGGCGGTTACGCTGGTCTCATGCAGGCTCAGCAACAACCGCTGGAAGGCCGTCCGGGGGCGCCCGGCGGCCACTCTAAGGGCGTCGGAAGCGGCGCGGGCGGCGGCTTCTCCCAGGTGGTCGCGCTGCTGCTGTTCCTCTGCGCGTCGGCGCTCGTTGCGGCCTTGGGCGGCCTGGCCACGGCCAACCACGTCAACGGCTGGTACGCGACCGCGGACAAGGCCCCGTGGTCCCCGCCGAACTGGGTTTTCGGGCCTGTCTGGACGGTCCTGTACGCCGCTATGGCCGTCGCGGCGTGGCTGGTCTGGCGCAGCCGCGCCCCGGGGTCCAAAGCGGCCCTGACAGCCTACGGCGTGCAGTTGGGGCTGAACCTGCTCTGGACGCCGGTCTTCTTCGCCTTGTACCCGGCGCTCGGGACGCCTGCGCTGTGGATCGCGTTCGGGATCATCGTGGCTTTGGCCGTGGCCGTGGCCGTGACGGTGGTGCTCTTCGGACCGATCAGCCGGGCGGCAGGACTGCTGATGCTGCCCTACCTGTCGTGGATCGTGTACGCATCCTCGCTGAACCTGTGGGCGGCACTGCACAACTAGCGCCTGCACAGCTGCAGGCCGCACAGCTGTAGGCCGCATGGCCGGAGCAGCCGGTTAGCGCCACCTCAGCCCGGGCCGGCGGCGGTCAGCTTCCTAGCACTCCACGACGTTGACGGCGAGGCCGCCCATCGCGGTTTCCTTGTATTTGGAGCTCATGTCCTTGCCGGTTTCGCGCATGGTCACGATGACCTCGTCCAGGGAGACCCGGTGCGTGCCGTCGCCCCAGAGCGCCATCTTGGCGGCGTTGATGGCCTTGGCGGCGGCGATCGCGTTGCGTTCGATGCACGGGACCTGGACCAGCCCGCCGATCGGATCGCAGGTCAGGCCCAGGTTATGTTCCATCGC
>NZ_JBFTRB010000018.1:0-97577 GCF_056399305.1 Arthrobacter sp. 01N444 | reverse complement strand
GACACCGACTTCCTGGCCCGGGTCAGCCGCCGGTGGACGGAGGCGCTGGACCAGGACGGCGCCGAGCCCTCCGAGGAACTGCTCCGCCAGCTCCAGGGCGCCTTCCTCCGCAAACCCCGGCACGGCCTGCAGCACCTGGAAATCTTCGCCACCACGGACCAGTTCGAACACCTGATCACCGTGATGAACACCGCCACCAACCCCCGCACCGGCCCAGACACCGGCCAGGGCACCGCCACCGGACCGGGTGACGGGTCCGCGGCGGCGGATGCGCCAGGCCCCGCTGCGGAGCCCGCCACGGCCGAACAGGACCCCGCACTGCCGTCCCTGGACCACCGCTCCCGGCCCCAACGGCTGCTCGACGGCCTGGTCGGCGCGTGCAAAGCGGCCCTCGCCACCGGAGGGCTGCCCGCCGCGGGCGGGCTCCGGCCCCAGATCATGGCCACCATCGACTACCGCGACCTGCTCACCCGGCTCGGGACGACTCCCGCCGAAGCAGGCGCCCCTGCCAACACCGCACAGCACGGCACCGGAACCAGACACGGCACCGGGACGCTGCTGTTCACCGGCCCAATTACCGCGTCCACGGTTCGCAAGCTCGCCTGCGACGCGGACATCATCCCGGTCGTCCTCGGCGGCGAGGGCCAGGTCCTGGACATCGGCCGCGCCTCCCGCATCTTCCCGCCCCACATCCGCAAGGCCATCACGGCCCGGGACCGGGGCTGCGCCTTCCCGCAATGCACCATCCCGGCCCCCTGGTTCGAGGCCCACCACATCACCTACTGGTCCCGCGCCGGAACCACCGGAACCGGCAACGGCACCCTGCTCTGCTCCCATCACCACCATCTGATCCACAAGGAACACTGGAGCATCCAGATGCGCACCGGCATCCCCTGGTTCATCCCGCCACCCCACCTCGACCCAGCCCAGACACCCCGCCGGAACACCTACTTCCGCCTGGAGTGACCCCCGCGCCTGGACTGACGCTCGCCTCGACTGACTCGGTGGGACCCCCGAAACCGCGCCCTCCGTCGCCGGGCTCCCTGCACCGGGCCGAAAGTCCCAAGCCTGCGCGCCACGGCGGGCCTAGGGTGGAGGCATGGACCAGCGCAGTCTGATGCTGCGGGTAGTGAAGACGCTCCACACCCTTGCCTGGCTCGTGATCGAGGCCTGCATGGCCTACGTCCTGTACGCCGGCATCACGGGCCGCAATGACCGGAAGACGAGGGCTGCCGCCGTCGTGGTCGCCAGCGAATCGCTGATTTTTGCGGGCACCGGCTTCCAATGCCCGTTGACTGTCGTCGCGAAAAATCTTGGCGACGGCTCGGGCTCCGTCACGGACATCTACCTGCCGCGGTGGTTAGCGAATATCTTGCCCGGGCTCCACGTCCCCCTCATCCTCGTCGCAGTGCTGCTGCATTGGCGGAATTGGCGGAAACAGACGGTGCGCGACAGCGAGCGGCGGCTTTTGCTCGGGCGATAGTGCGCGCCCGCCTCACACCTTCGCCCTGCCGCCGATTAACCGTGGTCCCTCCGGCGTGGCCCTTACGGGGATGCCCCCGGAGCCCGGCGGACCGTCCGGGAGTTGCCCGGATTGCGGGTAATCTAAGAGAGTTCCGGAGCCGGCACGGTCGCTCCGGAGCAGTTCATGGCAGGCAGCAAAAGGCGAGGTTGATGGTCCACATCTGGAACGATCTGTCCGAGGTCCCGGCGGACTTTGGTCCTTCGGTTGTCACGTTCGGCAATTTCGACGGCGTGCACCGCGGCCACCAGCAGGTGCTGTCGCAGCTCATCCGCACCGCCCGGTTGAAGCACGCACGCGCCGTCGCCATCACCTTCGACCCGCACCCCGCGCAGGTACACCGTCCGGAATCGGCTCCCGAACTGATCATGGGGCTGGAGGACAAGCTCGTGGCCCTCGGAGAGCTCGGCCTCGACGCCGTGCTGGTGATGAAGTACTCGATGGAGCTCGCCAGCCTCACCCCCGAGGAATTCGTCGCGACAGTGCTGGTCGACAGCCTCAAGGCCAGCCACGTGGTGATCGGCCACGACGCCCGGTTTGGCCGCGGCAATTCCGGCGACCTCGCCACCATGCAGGAGCTGGGCAAGAAGCTCGGGTTCGAGGTGCAGGTCATCAGCGAATTCGGCTCAGAGGGCTTTCCCATCCACGACGACGACGGCACGGACCGCCGCTGTTCGTCCACGTGGGTGCGCGAGGCCCTGCGCGCGGGCGACGTCGCCACCGCCGCTGCCGTCCTCGGCAGGCCGCACCGGATGCGCGGCGAGGTGGTGCACGGGGCCGCACGCGGCCGCGACCTCGGGTTCCCCACCGCGAACCTCTCCTCGACGGCCACCGGGTACATCCCCGCGGACGGCATCTACGCCGGCTGGCTCGTGGACCAGGCAGGCACGCGCTGGCCCGCCGCCATCTCCGTAGGCTCGAACCCGACGTTCGACGGCGTGAGCCGTCAGGTCGAGGCCCACGTGATCGACCGCCCGGAAGAGTCTCCCGATGACTTCGATCTGTACGACCAGACAGTTGTGGTGGAATTTGTCGCCAGGCTCCGCGGCATGGTGGCGTACCGTGGGGCTGAAGCTTTGGTGGAGCAGATGCGCCTGGACGTCGTCCAGGCCCACGACCTCCTGTTCGCCCGCTAAGAACCGGGCCGGATCGGCGTCGGCCCCGCGCTGACAATGTTCTGGTTCACTGGAGCCGCGCTGATTCACAGCCACTTGGCAAGGAAGGCAAGACACGTGACCATCGAGAAAAACACGAGGGAACTGGACCAGGACATTGTCCGGGATTTCAGTGCGCGGATGAGCTACGCGTCCTACCTGCAGTTGCCCACCCTGCTCAGCGCCCAGCAGCCGGTCAGCACGCCGGAACACCACGACGAGATGCTGTTCATCATCCAGCACCAGACCACGGAGCTGTGGCTGAAGCTGGTATTGCACGAGCTTCGCAGCGCCGCCGCGTGGCTGCGGTCGGACGACCTCGGGTCCGCCCTGAAGGCGATCGCCCGCGTCAAGCACATTCAGAAGACACTCACCGAGCAATGGTCCGTGCTGGCCACCCTGACGCCCACCGAGTACTCCCAGTTCCGCGGCTTCCTCGGCAACTCGTCCGGATTCCAGTCCAGCCAGTACCGTGCGGTGGAGTTCCTCCTCGGCAACAAGAACGCCAAGATGCTTCCGGTGTTCGAATCGGACCCCGAGGCCCACGAGATGCTGCGCGAACTGCTCGAAGCCCCCAGCATCTACGACGATTTCCTCGCCTATCTCAAGCGCCAGGGCTTCGACGTCCCGGCCTCCCTGCTGGAGCGCGACGTCACCAAGGCCCACGAGTTCTGCCCCGAACTGGTCCCGGTGTTCAAGTACATCTACGAGAACGCCGCCGACAACTGGGGCGCATACGAGGCCTGCGAGGAACTTGTGGACCTTGAGGACAACTTCCAGCTGTGGCGTTTCCGCCACCTGCGCACCGTCCAGCGGACCATCGGCATGAAGGCCGGCACCGGCGGATCCAGCGGCGCCGCGTTCCTGCAGAAGGCCCTCGAACTGACCTTCTTCCCCGAGCTCTTCGCTGTGCGGACGGAGATCGGCCAGTGAGCATCTCCGCCAACACCGACGCGACGGACAGCCTGTGGCAGCGCGCCCTCGACCTCGACGCCGCGGACCCGCTGGCCGGCTACCGCGACCACTTCGTCGGCACGGACACGGACCTGTCCTACCTTGACGGCAACTCCCTGGGCCGTCCGCTCAAGCGGACCGTCACCGACATCAGCAGCTTCATCCAGGACAGCTGGGGCGGCCGCCTGATCCGGGGCTGGGACGAGGAATGGCTCGAACTGCCCCAGAAGATCGGCGACCAGCTCGGCCGCGCCGTGCTCGGCGCGGCGCCGGGGCAGACGATCATTGCCGATTCCACCACCGTGGTGCTGTACAAGCTCATCCGCGCCGCGCTGGCAGCCGTCACCGATCCGGCCCGGACCGAGATCGTCCTGGACACGGATAATTTCCCCACCGACCGCTACCTGGTGGAGGGAATCGCCCGTGAAGAAGGCCTGACCCTGCGCTGGATCGACGCCGATCCGGCCTCCGGCGTCACCGTCGAGCAGGTGCGCGACGCCACCGGCCCGGCCACCGCCGTCGTGGTCCTGAGCCAGATCGCCTACCGCTCCGGCTTCCTCGCGGACCTGCCGGGCATCACCGCGGCAATCCACGACGCCGGCGCCCTGGTGGTGTGGGACCTGTGCCACTCCGCCGGGTCTGTGGAGATCGCTTTGGACGACGCCGACGTCGACTTCGCGGCAGGCTGCACCTACAAATATCTGAACGGGGGACCGGGCTCGCCCGCGTTCGCCTACATCAACGCACGGCACCTGGCCGGGCTGCAGCAGCCCATCTGGGGCTGGATGGGGCGCAAGGACGCGTTCGAAATGGGTCCCGGCTACGAGGCCGCCCCCGGCATCCGCGGCTTCCTTAGCGGCACTCCGGCGATCTTCGGGATGCTCGCCATGCGCGGCACCCTGGACCTGATCGAGGAAGCGGGGATGGCGTCACTGCGGGAGAAGTCACGGGTGCTGACCGCTTATGCCCTCGAACTTTACGACGCCTGGCTGGCGCCGGCCGGCGTGCAGCTGTCCACCCCGCGGGCGGCGGAACTGCGCGGCAGCCACGTGACGATCGACCACCCGGCCTTCCGGGAAATGACGGCCACATTGTGGGACCAGGACGTGATTCCCGATTTCCGCGCCCCGCAGGGCATCAGGATCGGGCTGTCGCCGCTCAGCACATCCTTCGCGGAGCTTTACCGGGGCGTCGCCGCTATTCGCGAACTGCTCGCAGCCCAGGAAAGTGGAAAACCGCAACCGCCGCAGGCAGCTGGCGCGCCGGCAGAGTCGGCGGCCGCGCCCGGCGGTTTCGACAAGACCGCGGACGTGCCACTAAACTGAACGTTGGATCCGGCTGCAGTCCGTGGCGGCTGGCTCCTGTTGTGTACGGAATGCCCGGCTTCGGCGGGGGATTCCGGGACGGCACCCCCGGCAGTGAATTACTGATTCGGGCCTCACGGCACATCTCTAGGAGTTATTGTGGCACTTGAAGCCGCTGTAAAGCAGTCCATCATCAAGGATTTCGCAACGTCCGAGGGCGACACCGGTTCGCCGGAGGTCCAGGTTGCAGTCCTGACTCAGCGGATCAAGGATCTCACTGAGCACATGAAGGAGCACAAGCACGATTACCATACCCAGCGCGGTCTGCTGGCCATGGTTGGTCGTCGCAAGCGCATGCTCACCTACCTCAAGAACACTGACATCACCCGCTACCGTAAGCTCATCGAGCGCCTCGGCCTGCGTCGCTAGTCAGCTTTAAGGGGCGGCCCCTTCCGGACCGGAAAGGGCCGCCTTCTTCAGGAAAAAACTAAACAGGAGGATCAACCGCATCACGCATTCGCGGTCCTCGGTAGTGATCCCCGGGAACGGCCTCAAGGAATGAGGCCCGGCCCGTGGGTCTCGATCGATGACCGGGTGCAGTGCAGGCCAGTAGACAGATGCTGGGCTGGGTTGATGCGGCTGGGCTCCGTGAACCAAGAAACGGAGGTGACTCTCTATGGAGGGTCCCGAAATCCAGTTCTCAGAAGCAATCATTGACAATGGCCGCTTCGGCAAGCGTGTAATCCGCTTTGAAACCGGCCGCCTTGCCAAGCAGGCAGCCGGCGCAGCGATGGTCTACATCGATGAAGAGACCGCGCTGCTGTCCGCAACCACCGCCGGCAAGCACCCGCGTGAAGGTTTCGACTTCTTCCCGCTGACCGTCGACGTCGAAGAGCGTATGTACGCCGCCGGCCGCATCCCGGGCTCGTTCTTCCGCCGCGAAGGCCGTCCCTCCACGGAAGCCATCCTGGCCTGCCGCCTCATGGACCGTCCGCTGCGCCCCGCGTTCGTCAAGGGCCTGCGCAACGAGGTCCAGATCGTCGTCACCGTGCTGTCCATCAACCCGGACGAGCTCTACGACGTCGTCGCGATCAACGCGTCCTCGATGTCCACCCAGCTTTCCGGCCTGCCCTTCTCCGGCCCGATCGGCGGCGTCCGCGTTGCCCTCGTTGCCGACGAGAACGGCTCGCAGTGGGTTGCGTTCCCGAAGCACTCCCAGCTCGAGAACGCCGTCTTCAACATGGTCGTCGCCGGCCGCATCGCCGGTGACGACGTCGCCATCATGATGGTTGAAGCCGAAGCCACCGACAACTCCTGGAACCTCATCAAGGAACAGGGCGCCACCGCCCCGACCGAAGAGGTTGTCTCCGAGGGCCTCGAGGCTGCCAAGCCGTTCATCAAGGCCCTTTGCGAAGCACAGTCCGACCTGGCAGCCCGCGCCGCCAAGCCGACCGTCGAGTTCCCGGTCTTCCTGGACTACCAGGACGACGTGTACGCCGCTGTGGAGTCCGCTGCCGCCGAGAAGCTGGCCGCTGTCTTCCAGATCGCCGACAAGCAGGAACGCGACACCGCGTCCGACGAGCTCAAGGACGAGGTCACCTCTTCCCTGGCCGGCCAGTTCGAAGGCCGCGAGAAGGAACTGTCCGCAGCCTTCCGCTCCGTCACCAAGCAGGTTGTGCGCCAGCGCATCCTCAAGGACCAGATCCGCATCGACGGCCGCGGCCTGACGGACATCCGCCAGCTCACCGCCGAGGTTGAGGTTCTGCCCCGCGTCCACGGCTCGGCCATCTTCGAACGCGGCGAGACCCAGATCATGGGTGTCACCACGCTGAACATGCTCAAGATGGAACAGCAGATCGACTCGCTGTCTCCCGTGACGCGCAAGCGCTACATGCACAACTACAACTTCCCGCCGTACTCCACCGGCGAGACCGGCCGCGTCGGCTCCCCGAAGCGCCGCGAAATCGGCCACGGTGCCCTCGCAGAGCGCGCCATCATGCCGGTGCTGCCGTCCCGCGAGGAATTCCCCTACGCCATCCGCCAGGTGTCTGAGGCTCTCAGCTCCAACGGTTCGACGTCGATGGGTTCCGTCTGCGCCTCCACGCTGTCCCTGCTGAACGCAGGCGTGCCGCTGAAGGCTGCTGTTGCCGGTATCGCCATGGGCCTGGTCTCCGACCAGGTCGACGGCCAGACCCGTTACGCCGCCCTGACCGATATCCTCGGCGCCGAAGATGCCTTCGGTGACATGGACTTCAAGGTTGCCGGTACTTCCGAGTTCGTCACGGCCATCCAGCTGGACACGAAGCTCGACGGCATCCCGGCCTCGGTCCTGGCCGCCGCCCTGAAGCAGGCCCGCGAAGCCCGCCTGCACATCCTGGACGTCCTGAACTCCGCGATCGACACCCCGGACGAGCTCTCCGAGTTCGCGCCGCGCGTCATCGCGGTCAAGATCCCGGTTGACAAGATCGGCGAGGTCATCGGCCCGAAGGGCAAGATGATCAACCAGATCCAGGAAGACACCGGAGCCGACATCTCGATCGAGGACGACGGAACTGTCTACATTGGCGCCACCAACGGCCCGTCTGCCGACGCAGCACGGTCCGCGATCAACGCCATCGCCAACCCGCAGATCCCGGAAATCGGTGAGCGCTACCTGGGCACGGTCGTCAAGACCACCACCTTCGGCGCCTTCGTTTCCCTGACCCCGGGCAAGGACGGCCTCCTGCACATCTCCGAGCTGCGCAAGATCGCCGGCGGCAAGCGCGTGGACAACGTCGACGACGTCGTCTCCGTGGGCCAGAAGATCCAGGTGGAAATCACCAAGATCGACGACCGCGGAAAGCTGTCCCTCTCGCCCGTAGTGGCTGAGGAGGCTGGCGCGGAAAATGCAGGAAACACGGAAAACGCTGACAACGCCGAGGTCTCCGCGGACGCCGCAGAGTAGTCTCTCCTGAGTCAAAAAGCGGGGCCGGTGGATCAACCACCGGCCCCGCTGCTGTTAAAGGTAGGATGGCAGGCAGATTTGGCATGTGTTCAATGAAAGGCCTTGATGACTGTCGTCCCCCTGCCGCTAGAGCAGAACCAGCACGCTGACACCCTGATCCACGGCGCCGACGGCGGCTCCGAGGTGCGACGCTCGGTCCTGCCCGGCGGCGTCCGCGTCCTCACCGAAGCGATGCCCGGCCAACGCTCTGCCACGATCGGTTTCTGGGTCGGCGTCGGCTCCCGCGACGAGGCTCCCGGCCAGCACGGTTCCACGCACTTCCTGGAGCACCTGCTCTTCAAGGGCACCAAGCGCCGCACCGCGCTGGAGATCGCCTCGGCCTTCGACGAGGTCGGCGGGGAATCCAATGCGGCCACCGCGAAGGAAAGCACCTGCTACTTCGCCCGCGTGCTGGACACGGACCTTCCCATGGCGATCGACGTCATCGCGGACATGATCACCGGCGCGGTCCTGGACCCGCAGGAGATGGAGCAGGAGCGGGACGTCATCCTCGAGGAAATCGCCATGGACAGCGACGATCCCACCGACGTCGCGCACGAGAACTTCGTGGCCGCCGTGCTGGGAACGCACCCGCTGGGCCGCCCCATCGGCGGCACGCCGGCAGCCATCCGGGCCGTGGCACGCGACTCGGTGTGGGACCACTACCGCCGCTACTACCGTCCCGACGAGCTCGTGGTCACCGCGGCCGGCGGCCTGGACCACGACGTCGTCTGCGGGCTCGTGGTGGATGCCCTGCACTCCGCCGGCTGGAACCTTGAGGCCGCGGCCGCCCCCGTGCAGCGCCGCTCCACCGAACGTGCATCGATCACCGGCACGGCCGGCCTGCATGTGGTCAAGAGGCAGGTGGAGCAGGCCAACATCATTATGGGTTGCCCGTCGCTGGTCGCCACCGACGGCCGCCGCTTTGTGATGAGTGTGCTCAACGCCGTTCTCGGCGGCGGCATGTCCTCCCGCCTCTTCCAGGAGGTCCGGGAAAAGCGCGGACTCGTCTACTCGACCTACTCTTTCGCCTCCTCCTACGCCGATGCCGGCTATTTCGGCATGTACGCCGGATGCACCCCGTCGAAGGTCCGCCAGGTCATTGATCTGCTGGGCGCCGAACTGGACAAGCTGGCTGCCGACGGAATCTCAGACGAGGAGCTGCGCAAGGCGGAGGGACAGCTGTGCGGCGGAATCGTGCTGGCGCTGGAGGACACCGGTTCCCGGATGTCCCGGCTGGGCCGCGCGGAACTGGTGTCCGGCGAGTACCAGGACATCGATGAGACCCTCCGCCAGATCAAGGCCGTCACAGCCGCGGAGGTCCAGGAGCTCGCCCGTGAACTCGCGGCAGCCCCGCGGACCGTCACGGTGGTCGGGCCGTTCGAGGAAAGCGAGACGTTCGGACTCCTGGCCTAGACATTCCAACTGGCGCGGCGCCATGATGGTGGCGGGGTCACTCGGGAGGAACTCCATATGGGAGAAACTGTGGACCGGCCGCTGCCAGGCAGTGCATGCGAGGCGCTTGAGGCTTTCCTGGGCCATTGGACGGGGACCACGCACTGGGAGGCAACCGCGTGGGGTCCGGCGCGCACCGCGGACACCGAGATTATCTTTTCCCGGGCAGCCGCCGGGCTTGCCGTCGCCCAGAGCTACCGGCACACGGATGCG
Organism: Arthrobacter sp. 01N444; assembly: GCF_056399305.1. Taxonomy (NCBI): domain Bacteria; kingdom Bacillati; phylum Actinomycetota; class Actinomycetes; order Micrococcales; family Micrococcaceae; genus Arthrobacter; species Arthrobacter sp. 01N444. The sequence goes on along the minus strand of NZ_JBFTRB010000018.1, from coordinate 87,992 downwards.
GACGGGACCCGGTCCGAAGGCCACGGTGTCTTCACGACGGACCCGGACCATCCCGAGACCTTCTGGTACCACGTCAACAGCTTGGGGTTGCCGCCCGAGGGACCCGCGCGCGCCAGCATGGAAGGCGGCACCTTGACCGTGGAACGGCGAAGTGACCGCGGGACCGCACGGCACACCTTCCGGGTGGACGACGGCGAACTCACTCATGCCGCCGGACTCCGCCTGGGCAGGGCGAGCGATTTCACGCCCTTCATGACCACCGTGTGCCGCCGCGTCGCTGAGGGCGCTGCCGTACCGGCGTGAGGTCTTAGGAGGCGGCCTGCAGAATCCGGGTCTTCGGAGTTCCCTCTAGGCCGGGCGCCGCCTCGGCGGAGTTCCAGACCTTCGCCTGAAGATTGGCCAACAAGGCCTCTGCCTGCCCGCGCTGCTCGAAGTCCAGCTCAACGACCACAGAGTGCGGGTCGTCCACGGGTTGGTTGATGCGGTACGCGGTGACGCCCGACGCCGCGCGGTTCACCGGATCACGGTCGAACGCCGCTTTCCACATGGAGAAATCCTTGATCCTATGCTCGATCTGCAAGGTGAACATGCTGCCCTCCTCGTTGGTGTTTGTTGCCCGCCGCGGCGGATATTCCACACTCTAGAACCGGCCAGCTAAACGCGATACCCCGGACTTTGTGAACCCGACATACCGGCTTTATGGAGCCGGGCGTGCCCGGGTTACCCGCCGGCGAACGGCGGCAGCACGTCGACGACGTCGGCCGGCTTGAGCGCCGCGGCATGGTCCCGCACGGCAACTTCGTTGAGCAGGAAGCTGGAGCGGGACAGGATGCGGGCCAGCGGCGGCGTACCGGCCGGCGGTTCGGGGCGCTCGACGGCGAGGATCGCCTCGAGCAGCGAGGCGAGGGTGTCGCCGTCGGCGAGGTCGTAGCGTTCTTCATCCACGCCGGCGGCAGCGCGTGCGGCAGCGAAGTAGCGTACATTCACGAAAAAGTCAGCCTCCGATGGCGCTCATGCTGCGGTCCGGCTGGACGAAGTCGGGCGCGTCGAGGCCCACATGGTCCATGCCGTGGGCCTTGGGCTTGATCCACATGGCATCCTGCCAGCGTTCGGCGAGCTGTTCGTCGCTGGCGCCCTCGCGCAGCAGCCCCAGCAGATCCACTTCCTCGCGCGAGAACAGGCAGCTCATGATCTTGCCCTCGGCGGTGATGCGCGTCCGGCGGCAGTCCGAGCAGAACGGCTCCGTGACGGAGGCGATGATGCCCACAGTGCCGAGCAGAGGGCCGGCGGCGCGGTCGGTGCCGGGAACCCGGGCCCGGACTTCGAACCGTTCCGCCGGGGCGCCGTCGCGGTCCCGCGGGTCGGAACTGAGCACGTAATCGACCGAGAGCAGTTCCCGGATCTCCGCGGCGGTGATCATGTTCCGCCGGGTCCAGCCGTGGTCCGCGTCGAGCGGCATCTGTTCGATGAAGCGCAGTTCATAGCCGCGGTCCAGTGCCCAGGCCAGGAGGGCCGGGGACTCGGCGTCGTTGATGCCGCGCATGAGTACAGCGTTGAGCTTGACCGGGCCCAGGCCTGCGGCCCAGGCGGCGTCGACGCCGGCGAGGACCCTGTCCAGGAAGGGCCGGCGGGTCAGCTTGGTAAAGGTTTCTTCATGCAGGGAGTCCAGCGAGACGTTGATTCTGGTCAGTCCCGCGGCTTTGAGTCCGGCGGCCTTCTTGTCCAGGCCGACGGCGTTGGTGGTCATCGAGATTGGCAGGCCGGGGTGGGCCTGGCGGAGCGCGGCGATGATCTGCAGCAGGTCCGCCCTCACCAGGGGCTCGCCTCCGGTCAGCCGCAGTTCACGCACGCCGAGCATGTCGACGCCGATCCGCACGATCCGGACTATTTCCTCCGCGGACATCACCGCCTGCTTGGACAGCCATTCCAGGCCCTCGGCCGGCATGCAATAGGTGCAACGCAGATTGCACTTGTCCGTCAGTGAGAGGCGCATGTCCGTGGCACGGCGGCCGTAGCGATCCACGAGCCCTGCAACCAGGCCCTCCGGACGCCCGGACAGTGCGGCTGCAGCAGGCACTCCCGCTCCGGGACTGCCTGCCGCGCGGGGCTGGGGCATACCCAGTTGAACTGTCATAGAGTCAGGCTACGCCACCTCGCTGCCCACGTCACAGCCGCATGCCGGCACGGATATTACGGATTCGGGAACGATGTCCGGCGGGGGTCCGGAGCCCTGCCCGGACCGTGGCCGCGAACCTATGCTGGAAGCGTGAACAAGACCCAGCCGGCCCCGGACGCAACGGAGTACCGGCGCATCCTCCTCGTCGAGGACGAACCGACCATCGCGGGAGTGGTCCGGGACTACCTCGTCCAGGCTGGATACCAGGTGGTCCTCGCCGCCGACGGGTTCACGGCCCTGCGCCTTGCGGCCGAACGCCGCCCGGACCTCGTCTTGCTGGACCGCATGCTGCCGGGCCTGGACGGTGTGGAAGTCTGCCGCCGGCTCCGTGCCGCACACAGTGTCCCGGTCATCATGCTCACTGCCCTCGGAACGGAAGACGACCGGATCCTCGGCCTGGAAGCCGGCGCTGACGACTACGTCACCAAGCCATTCTCGCCCCGCGAGCTGGTACTGCGGGTCCGTTCGGTCCTGCGCAGGAGCATTCCCGAATTCAGCCCGGAGCCCTCCGTCGAAGTGGGCGGTTTCGACCTCAACCCGGCCGCACGCACCGTCTCCCGCCATGGCAGGCCCCTGGCGCTGACGGCCAGGGAGTTCGACCTTCTGGCCTTCATGCTCCGCCGTCCCCGGCAGGTCTTCAGCCGCGAGGAACTCATGAAAGCCGTCTGGGGCTGGGACTACGGGGACCTGTCCACTGTCACGGTGCACGTGCGGAGGCTGCGGGAGAAGATCGAGGACGACCCCACCCGCCCCTCCGTCCTGAAAACGGTCTGGGGCGTGGGTTACCGGCTGGACCCCAGCGATGAGGAGGAGTCCGCCGATGCAGACCTCTGAACTCCTGACCATCATCGGCTGGGCCCTGGCCTGGGGAGCCGTGATCGGGGCCGCGTCGCTGCTCATCCTGAAATCCCTGCGCCGGGCCTCGTTCGCGGTCCAGATCTGTGTGGTGGTGCTCGCCGCCGTGGCGGTCCTGACGGCCGGAATGGTCAGCGCCTTCAACGCGATGTTCATCTCGGCCCGGGACCTCGAAGTGATGTGGTACGTCCTGGCCGTGGCTTCCGCCGTGGCTGTTTCGATCGCGCTCGTGCTCGGAGCGAGGGTCTCGGGGAACGCCAAGGCGCTGGTCGAGGCTGCCCGGAGCATCGGCCGCGGCGAGAGCCCCGGGATCCAGTCCCCGGTGATGAGCCACGAACTTGCCGCCCTCGCCGCCGAGCTCGAATCCAGCAGCCGGATGCTGGAGGCCTCCCGGCAGCGGGAGGCCGCCGTCGAAAACGCCCGCCGCGAACTGGTCAGCTGGATCTCCCACGACCTGCGGACGCCGCTGGCGAGCATGCGCGCCATGACCGAGGCCCTGGAAGACGGGATGGCCGCGGACGTCCCCGCCTACTACCGCAAGCTCATCGCGCAGACCGACCTCATGGCCGGCATGGTCAACGACCTCCTGGAACTGTCGAAGATCCATGCCGGAACTATGCGGCTCAAGGCCGAGCCGTTGGACCTGTACGACCTCGCCAGCGACGCCATTGCCGACCTCGCCGCGCTGGCGGAGCAGCACGGCATTACGCTCGACGGCGGCGGCCAACGGGAAAGCCTGGCCCTCGCCGACGGCCCCTCGATGGGGCGTGCCATCCGAAACGTCGTGCTCAACGCGATCGTCCACAGCAGACCCGGCTCCCGGGTCACCGTGGAAGTCGGCCGGGACGGTGACCGGGCCGTCGTCGCGGTCACCGACGGCTGCGGCGGGATCGCGGAAGCGGACCTCCCGCATGTGTTCGAAACCGGCTGGCAGAAGGACCCGGCGCGGCGGCAGACCGGCCGTTGGGCCGCCCCGGACGACGGACTGGACGGAATGGCCCCTGATGGCGCGGCCCCGGGCGACGGCTTCCGGGCGCCCGGGCCGGATGAGCCGGCAGGCGTCATGCGCTACAGCGGCGCCGGCCTTGGCCTGAGCATTGTCGCCGGAATCGTCAGCGCCCATCAAGGCACCGTCACCGTGGAGAACGTCGACGGCGGATGCCGGTTCTCGCTGCTGCTCCCCGGCCAGGGAGCCGCCGGCCAGAAGCCGGGTGGCAGCCACGGCACTTCTGCCGGGGAGCCTGCTGCCGGGGGAGCAGCAGCCCCGGCAGCAACAGCCGAGGGAGCACACAACAGGATTCCGCGCGACGCGGTAGAGGAAAAACTCCGGACGGGATGGGCACAGTGAGCAGCGGCGTCGGCTTTGACGGGCAGGGGAAGGAAACCGGCGGCACACTCGCCGGCAGGGGACAGCAGCATACGGAACCGGGAGTCCGGCAGCGGCAGTCCCGGGACCTGTGGGCCGCCGGGGCCGGACTGGTGGCCGTGGGGACGGCGGTGGTCCTCGGTGAACTCACGGCCAGCCTGGTGAGCCCCACGGTGTCTCCGGTGACGGCCGTCGGCGGGGCCGTGATCGACACCGTCCCGCCGGGCGTCAAGGTGTGGGCCATTTCCTTGTTCGGCACGGCGGACAAGGCGGCACTGCTGGGCGGCATGGCACTGGTCATCGCCGCGCTCGCGGCGCTCTCCGGAGTCCTCGAAGTGCGGCGCCGTTTCGCCGGGGTGATTCTCATCGCGGTGTTCGGCGCGGTAGGGCTCGTGGCCGTGCTGAGCCGGGCCGACCTGACCGCCAACGCCGTCCCCGTCCCGGTGCTGGTGGCACTGGTGGGGATCGCGCTGTTGCGGTGGCTCATCCGGAAACTATTGGAGTGGCAACCCGATGCCGGCCGGCGACCGGCGGTGGCGTCCGGCCCGCCGGAGACACCACCGGTTGAGCCGGCCCCGCAGGACGCCCCTACCGTGGCGCCTGCAGATGCCACAGCCAACGAAGCCGGGCCCGCCCGGCGCCGGTTCCTGCTGGCGCTGGGCGGGACAGCCGCGGTTGCCGCCGTCGCCGGTGTGCTCGCCTCCACCCTCAGGGGAGCGGCCGCCGTCGTCAGCGACGTGCGCAGCAAGCTGGTCCTCCCGGTGCCCGCCGCTCCCGCGCCGCCCATCCCGGCCGGCGCTGAGATCCGGCTGGACGGACTGGGCCCGCTCGTGACGCCGAACAGGGATTTCTACCGGATCGACACCGCCCTGCGCGTCCCGCTGGTGGATCCTGCGGAATGGACGCTGAAAGTCACGGGCCTGGTGGAACGGGAGATCGAGCTCGACTTCGCCACCCTCTTGGCCAAACCCCTGACGGAACGGCACGTGACCATCGCCTGCGTCTCCAACGAGGTCGGCGGGGACCTGATCGGCAATGCCCGCTGGCTCGGCTGGCCGGTGCGCGAACTGCTCGACATGGCCGGCCCCAAGCCCGGGGCGGACATGGTGCTCTCCCGGAGCACGGACGGCTGGACGGCAGGGACCCCGCTGGAGGCCCTCACGGACAACCGCGACGCGCTGCTGGCCGTCGCCATGAACGGGGAACCGCTTCCGCTCGAACATGGATTCCCCGTCCGGATGATCGTGCCCGGGCTGTACGGCTACGTCTCCGCCACGAAGTGGGTCACCGAGCTCAAAGTGACCCGGTACGCGGACGACGTCGCCTACTGGACGCCCCGCGGCTGGAGCGAGCGCGGGCCCATCAAGACATCGTCCCGCATTGACGTGCCGCGCGACGGGGCCAACGTGAAGGGCGGGACGGTTGTCTTCGGCGGCGTCGCGTGGGCCCAGCACACGGGCATCGGCAAGGTGGAGCTGCGGGTCAACCGCGGCGACTGGCATCAGGCCGAGCTGGCCCCCGGCATCTCCAAGGACACCTGGTACCAGTGGAAGCTGGCCTTGCCGCTGGAGCCGGGACAATATGAGGTCCAGGTCCGGGCCACAGCCCTCGACGGCGTGCCGCAGGCCGAGGAATCCGCACCGGTCGCGCCGAACGGAGCCACGGGTTACCACACGGTTAGAGTTGACGTGAAGTCCTAGCGAGCCGAGCAGAGGTCAGGAAACGCATGCACCGCACCGAGACAAGGCATGTCAGCGTTCAAGCACACCGGGACAAGGTGCGGGTCCTGCTGGCCCCCCTACGCACCGAGGGGCGGGTGGAACGGCTCCCGCTGCTCGAAGCCTTGGGCCGGGGGCTCGCCGCCGACATCCTGGCGCCGCTGGACCTTCCCCCCTTCGCCAACTCGCAGATGGACGGCTTCGCGATCCGCAGCGCCGACGTGCCCGACGGCGGCAGGGAACTGCGTGTCGTCGCGCCCGTCCCGGCCGGAGCCACACCGGCGGAACTGGCCGCCGGCACGGCCGCTCCGATCATGACCGGCGCGATGATGCCGGCCGGGGCCGACGCCGTCGTTCCCATCGAGCAGGCCGTGCCCGATTCCTTCCCGGTGCCGGGGGAGCCCGCCACGGTCCACTTGCCGGCCGCCGCCGCCGGAACGTTCGTGCGCGACGCCGGCAGCGACATCCGCTCCGGCGAGCTCGCCCTCAGCGCGGGGACCTTCCTCGGCCCCGGCCAGCTGGGACTGCTGGCGGCGATGGGCTACACGGAGGTGCCCGTCCGTCCCTCCCTCCGGGTCCTCCTGGTCACCACCGGCGACGAGGTGGTGGAACCGGGCAGCCCGCTCGGACCGGGCAAGATCTTCGACTCCAACGGCACACTGCTCGAGTCCTCCATGCGCCAGGCCGGGCTCCAGGTCACACGGACCGGCGTCTCCACGGACCAGCCGGATGAGCTCGCCGCGTTGCTGCGCCGGCACGCCCCCGCCGCGGACCTGATCGTCACCACCGGCGGCGTCAGCAAAGGTGCCTACGAGGTGGTCCGGCAGGCAATGGCCGGACACGACGTCGAATTCGGCGCCGTGGCGATGCAGCCGGGCGGCCCGCAGGGGATCGGCAGCTTCGACGGCGTCCCTGTGCTGGGGTTCCCGGGCAACCCGGTGAGCTGCCTGGTGTCCTTCGAAATGTTCCTGCGCCCGGTCCTCACGGAACTGTTCGGCGCCCCGGCGCCCCGGCCTGCCGTCCGCGCGCGCCTCGCCGAACCGCTGACCTCCCCGGCGGGCAAGCACCAGGTGCGGCGCGGCACGCTGGCTCCGGACGGCACGGTCAGGCTGGAGGGCGGCGCGGGCTCCCACTTGGTTCATGCCCTGGCCCGTTCCAACGCCCTCGTCCACGTGCCAGAGGGAACAGCGGCGCTCGCAGCGGGCGACGAAGTGGAAGTATGGATCCTGTGAATGATGTAGAAAACCCTGAAGCGGATGCCGCGCCGGCGGACAAAGGCGAAGCGGGCAACGGCGAAGCGGACAAAAGAGCCGTGGGCAACACCCGCCTGACCCACCTCCGCCACGACGGCACGGCCCAGATGGTGGATGTGTCCAACAAGGCGCAGTCCACCCGGGAAGCCACGGCCACCGCGACCGTCCGCAGCACGGCCGAGGTCCTGTCCCTCCTCGGCGGCGGTGAGCTCCCGAAGGGCGACGCCCTGGCCGTGGCCCGCATCGCCGGGATCATGGCGGCCAAGAAGACGCCGGACCTGATCCCGCTCTGCCACCCGCTGCCGATCGCCAAGGTCACCATCGACTTTGAGCTCGACGCCGACGCCGTGACAATTTTCGCCACGGTCAAGACACGCGGCGTCACCGGGGTCGAGATGGAAGCCCTGACTGCGGCGACGGTCGCGGCACTGAGCGTGTACGACATGATCAAGGCCGTGGACAAGCACGCGGTCCTGACCGATATCAAGGTGCTCGCCAAAAGCGGCGGCAAGAGCGGGGACTGGACCCTATGAACATGCCCGAACCCCACCGCCATGGCGAAGCCACGGGCCGCAAGGCCGGTGTCGTGATCGCCTCTACCCGGGCGGCCTCCGGTGTCTATGAGGACCTCACGGGCCCTGTGATCATCGATTGGCTCACCGAGCACGGCTTCGAGCCGTTTCCCGCCATGGTGGTGCCGGACGGGGCGCCGGTCGGGGCCGCGCTGAGGGCCCTGCTGAGCCAGCAGCCGGCCGTCATCATCACCAGCGGCGGCACCGGGCTGAGCCCCACCGACGCAACGCCGGAGCAGACGCTGCCCCTGCTGGACCGGGAAATCCCGGGCATCATGGAGGGCATCCGGAACGCCGGAACGGCCAAGACTCCGATGGCCATGCTCAGCCGGGGCCACGCGGGCGCAGCCGGACAGACGTTCATCGTGAACCTGCCCGGATCCCCGAAGGGTGTGATGGACGGCCTGGCCGTGCTGGATCCCATCGTTGGACACCTTTGCGACCAACTGGAAGGCAGCCATGGGCACTGATACCGGATTTGAAATCGTGCACGCCGTGCTGAGCGCCGAACCCATCTCGGTGGAGCAGGCCATCGCGGCGGTGGAGTCGGACACGGCAGGAGCGGTGGTCAGCTTCAGCGGCGTCGTCCGCAACCACGACGGCGGCAAGCAGGTCTCCCGGCTCAGCTACAGCGCCCACCCGACGGCGCACCAGGTGATGGCCGACGTCGTCGCCGGGCTTGTGGCGGAGCACTCGGTCCCGGCCGGGAATGCCGCGCCCGGCGGATCTCCGGAGGACGCCGCCGGCGGCGCCGGCGCCACCCGGGACGAGCGGCAGCCGGTGCGGATCTGGGCGGCCCACAGGATCGGCATGCTGGAGATCGGCGATCCGGCCCTGGTGTGCGCCGTCTCGGCGGCCCACCGCGGCCAGGCCTTCGCCGTATGTGCAGAACTCGTCGACCGGATCAAGGCCCGAGTGCCGATCTGGAAGGAACAGTTTTTCGCCGACGGCACCGTGGAGTGGGTCGGCGCCGGCGAGTAGACGCCGTGGTGACCGGCAGGAAGCCGGCTCCGGATCAGGAGGAAATAACCCTGCGCCGGACCCCCGCCCGGTCGACCCCCAGTTCCTTGAGCAGCACGGCTGCCGGATCGTGTTCCTGGCAGTCCAGCAGCGACAGCAGCAGATTCGCGGTGGTGATTTGTCGTGACTTCTGGTCCATGGCGTACCGAAGCATGCCTTCCATTACCGACCGGGCGCCCGAGCTGAAGGGCGGCTTCTTCCCCCGGCTGGGCATGGGGACGCGCTCAAAGCCGTGGGCATCTATACCGATTGATGTGAGTGCCGTGCGGTCAAGCCTCGCCGCCGCGGCCCGTGCCTGATCGAGCGTGACATCCAGAAGGGCGGCGGGACCAGGATCGTGGAGCGCCCCCAACAGCAGATGATCCGTGCCCAGCCGCTTGTCGCCGCTGCAGCGGGCCTCGTCCATGGCGAAGCCAACGATCTTTCGGGTGTCGTCGGCAAATCGTTCAAACATGGCTTGATCTCACTCTCGGTATTTTGCGTGGACGGACTGCCGCGAGACGCCCAGGGCGTCGCCGATCTGCTCCCAGGTCCATCCCCGCTGTCGGGCAGCTCTGACCTGCGCTGCCTCGACCTGTTCTGCCAGGCGATGGAGGGCGCCGACCGCCCGCAGACCGACGGCGGGATCGAGTGAATGAATATGCGCGGACAGGTCATCGGTCTCCATGCCTGTCAGTTTAGATTGACAGGCGCAGGGCGTCAATCCAGCCTGACAGGCCTGGGTCGGCGTGTGACCCATCGAGCCGGCGGGCCGGGCCTTGCGGAACGTTGCTCACGCCGCGTGGCGGTCAGGCTGTCGCCCCCGGCGGCGGCCCTGTAACCAAGCGCCGCCGGTTCCGGAACGCAGCGGCCCCGGCGGTAGGGTTGATGGCATGACCGAACAACTCTCCGTCGCCGTGCTGGGCGCCAGCGGGCGCATGGGCGCAGAGGCCGTGAAGGCCATCGACGCCGCCGCGGACCTGACGCTCGTCGCGGCCCTTGGCCGCAACGACCCCCTCGACTCCCTTGTCAGCTCCGGCGCGCAGGTCGTGGTGGACCTGACCGTCCCCGAAAGCACCGAGGCGAACGTTCGCTTCGCCGTCGAGCACGGCATGCACGCCGTGGTCGGCACCACCGGCTGGGATGCCGGCCGGCTCGCGGGGCTGGAAGAACTCCTCGCCAACCGGCCCGGCGTCGGCGTCCTGATCGCCCCGAACTTCGCCCTCGGCTCCGTCCTGGCCTCCGCCTTCGCCGCCAAGGCGTCCAAGTACTTCGAATCCGTTGAAATTATTGAGCTGCACCACCCGGACAAGGTCGACGCGCCCTCCGGCACGGCCGTGCGCACGGCACAGCTGATCTCGGCCGAGCGCTCCGAGGCTGGCGTGCCGTCCAGCCCGGACGCCACCACCTCGGAACTCGCCGGTGCCCGCGGCACCGACGTCGACGGCATCCGGGTCCACAGTGTCCGGCTGGCCGGTCTTGTCGCGCATCAGGAGGTCCTGCTGGGCGGGCCGGGGGAGCAGCTGACCATCCGCCACGACTCGTTCGACCGTGCGTCCTTCATGCCCGGCGTGCTGCTGGGGATCCGCAGCGTCGCCGCTCACCCCGGTCTCACCGTGGGACTCGACGGCTACCTGGACCTGGGACTCTGAGCCCGATGTCCGCTGCCTTGACAGCCCTGAAAGCGAACCGCACCAAGATCTGGGTGGGGGCCGTCACCCTGCTGCTCGTGTTCTACCTGGTGGTGTCCCTTCAACGTTCCGTGCTCCTGATGTCCGACCCCAGCCTCGTGGCGAAGGCGATCGGCGTCGCCTACCTGGTGCTGCCGGTCATCGGGGCCTGGGCCCTGATCCGGGAACTGCTGTTTGGTGCCCGCACTGAGCGGTTGGCAAAGATCCTCGAAGCCGAGGGGGGCCTGCCGGAGGACACTCTGCCGCGCACGCCCGCCGGCCGGATCGTCCGCGAAGCCGCCGACGCCGAATTTGAGAAGTACCGCGCTGAGGCCGAAGCTGCCCCCGAGGACTGGCGTTCCTGGTTCCGGCTCAGCTGTGCGTACGATGCTGCCGGCGACCGCAAGCGCGCCCGCGCCTCAATGCGCGACGCCGTGCGAATGTTCCGCGCCGGGGAGCAGAAGAACTAGCCGGACACCGTTTGCCGGGCCGCGCCGGGCCCGGCGGCGGAACTTAGCGCACGACCCGGCGGCGGAACTTAGCGCACGCGTCGAGGCCGGCGGAACTTAGCGTACGCGCCGAGGCCGGCGGACTTGGGCCGGCTGGTGCCGGCCCGCCTGGCTGGCCGCATGGGTCGCCCACTCCAGCGGCCCGCGCCACGCCATGGCCGCGAAGACTCCGCCGGCCACCAGCATCCCGACAGCCTGCGCGAAATACACACCCTCCACGGTCCAGCCCGGCATCAAGGGCTGGTCGTGCAGGGCGGCCATGATGCACAGGTGAGCCGTGTAGAGGCTCAACGTCATGGCCCCGGCTCCGCGCAGCGGCAGCAGCAGATCCAGTTCCAGCCAGTCGCCCAGCCGGCCCAGCAGCAGGCACAGGCCGATCACGGCGGCAGCGGCCCCCGAGGTGTGCAACAGATCCAGCGTGGTGCCGGAGTGCGGTGCACTCGTGGCCAGCCACCACACTGAGCCTGACTGGTCGATGCCGGCCAGGTTGACCTGCAGCAGGCTCTCCAGCGGGTAGGCGGGATCGCCGATATGCGCCTGAAGGGCCTGCCTGCCGCCCCAGTCCTCCAACGTGAGCGTCCCCAGCCACTTGGACATGACGGCCACCACCGTGCCGGCAGCAACGAGCAGGAACGGCACGGCCGCTTTCCACAGCGCCATCCGACCGATCACCAGCCCTACGAGGAGATAAGCGATCCACTGCAGGACAGGGTAGTAGCCCGTGAGAAAGAGGTCGCCCAGCAGCCTGGCCGGGGCGGCCAGATCCTCCCAGCTTGGGTTGTGCCCCAGCCGCAGGGGCGGATCGGCGGACAGCAGCCACGGCCGCAGGAGGTAGGCCAGAGCGGGGGCAGCCAGTATCCAGAGGACCGAGAGTGCGGCCAGGCGTTTCAGCCCAAGCCCGACAAAGGGCAGCACGCACAGGAACAGCAGGGCGTAGTGGACCAGAATTATCGCGATGTTGACTTCCAGCCCGCCCAGGGAGAGCCCGACGGCACCGATTACGAGCGCCCGCAAGGCGATGCCTCTGCGGGCACCCCGCAGTTCGGCGCCCTCAAGCGGCTGCTGTTTCCCCGTGGACAAGGCGAGCCCGACTCCGGCCAGCACGGCGAACAGCGCGGCTGCACGTCCGGAAAACGCCAGGCCGATCCAGGTGGGCGTGAGCTGCGGGTCCGGCTCAAAGGTTGCCAGCACGTGGGTGGCCATCATGGCCAGCAGGGCCAGGCCGCGCGCGGCGTCGATGCCGGCCAGCCGGACGCCGGGGGGAGTGCCCCGGACGGTCCGGGAAGCCGTAGTCATTCCGCGCGCCGTCATCATCTGATCGTCTCACGATCGGCCCGGTGACCGTCTCATCTTCGGCCTGCCCGCAGCCCCGATCCTTCTCCGGGCATCCCTTGTATTCGAATATATGTTCGAATACGATGGGCGCATGAACGACGCCCCAGAGCCAGCCTTCCTGAAGCCCGAATTCACCGGCCGGGAATCCACAAGCCGACAATTTCCGGGCCCGGATCCGTCGGGCCCGCAACTGAACAGCGCGACGCCTGGCGGACGGACGAACGGTGGCGAGCCGGCGGCCGGCGTCCTCAAAGCCATGAGCCCGGGCGTCGTGGACTTCCTCTTCCGGCGCTTGGTCGCCGGGGAGCCGGCCGAGGACGTTCAGTGGGGGAAGGAAGGTGCGGCGCTGGCCGCGGTGCCGCCGGGAGCTGAGCTGGCCCGGCGGCTGGCCGAGACGGACCTCGACGCCCTCACTCCAACCGAACTGTTCGACTACGTGCGGGCGGCCCAGCGTCTAGCCGCCTGGGCAGAGGCCCTTCGCGAAACCGCCGTCGGGCGTTACTGCTCGGCACCTTCGGCTCCCTCCGGCGAAAGACGGGGTGCATAGGATGGCAGGGTGACCACTGGCTCAATCACCGCGCTGACGCTGTCCGCCGTCCAATACCAGGCCCTGGATGGTGGCGTTGCCACCAACGTGCCCGAGCACATCCGGCTGATCGAAGACGCCGAGTCGCATGGAGCCCGGCTTGTCATCTTTCCCGAACTCTCGCTGACGGGATACCGGCTGGACCTGCTGGACGGACCCGGGGAGTGGCTGAGCGCGGCTGACCGGCGGCTGGACGGCATCCGGGAAATCTGCCGGCGCACCGGAATAACCGCCGTCGTCGGTGCCGCGTTCAAAGACGCGGACGGTACTCCGCGGCTGGCCGCCCTCGCGGTCCATCCAACAGGCTCCATCGAGACCAGCTTCAAAACGCATCTGCACGGACCGGAGCAGGATCTCTTCGTGGCCGGCAGGAATCCAGCGGTTCTGGAGATCGACGGCTGGAAGGTCGCCCTGGCGATCTGCTTCGACGCAGCGCGCCCCGGCCATGCGGAATGGGCCGCGGACGCCGGGGCGGACATCTATGCCGTCTCGGCCCTCTACACGGCCGGCGAAGACCACCGGCTGGCACTGCATCTCGGCGCCCGGGCCATGGACAACCGGATGTTCTCCGTCCTGGCGAACCTGGCGGGCGCCACGCCGCTCGGCCCTTCGTGTGGCCTGAGCGGGTTCTGGGGTCCCGACGGGCTCCCGCTCCGGCAGGCGGCCGGCACCGGCACCGAGGTGCTGACCGCGAGCCTCCAATACAGTGTGCTGGCGCGGTTTCGGCGGCCCTGAGTCCGGCCGGGCGGCCGAAACGTGACGCACGGCCGCCGAGTTTGACGTTCGTCACACCGCCGCCATTGTCCTAACATGCCGCAGACAAGGTAACGTTTTTCATATGGCTGACTCTGATATTCGCTCTTACACGTTCGGGACCCTCGTGACTGCCATGGTCACGCCTTTCACATCGGACGGTGAGGTCGACTACCGGCAGTCGGCGGAACTGGCGAGCAAGCTCGTCGACGACGGCAATGACGCCCTCGTGATCTCCGGCACCACGGGTGAGACCTCCACGCTCGAGGACGACGAAAAAGAGAAGCTCTTCCGCGTCATCGTCGAGGCCGTGGGCGACCGCGCCAAGGTCATCGCCGGAACCGGGACCAACCACACCTCGCACTCGATCGAGATGGCCAAGCGCGCCGCCAAGGCCGGAGCCCACGGCCAGCTGATCGTCACGCCGTATTACAACAAGCCCAGCCAGGCCGGTATCCAGGCGCACGTCGAGGCCGTGGCCGACGCCGCCGACCTCCCCGTCATGGTCTACGACATCCCCGGCCGCGCCGGCGTGCCCATCCTGCCCGAGACCATGATCCGGCTCGCCGACCACCCCAGGATCGTCGCCCTCAAGGATGCCAAGGCCGACTTCAACGCCCTCACGCGCGTCCTGGCGAACACCGATCTTGATGTCTACTCCGGCGACGACGGCCTCACGCTGCCGTGGATGGCCGCCGGTGCCGTCGGGCTGGTCAGCGTCTCCGCGCACGTCGCGACGCGGCAATTCCGTGCGCTGATCGATGCCGCACTTGCAGGCGATTTTGCTACCGCCCGCACCCTACATTTCGAACTGGACCCCGTGGTCCGCGCAGTGATGACCCACATTCAGGGTGCTGTCGCTGCCAAGCAGGTTCTTAAGTGGCAGGGAGTCCTGCCCAACTCGGTTGTCCGTTTGCCCCTCGTGGAGCCGGGCGAGGCCGAGATCGCAACCATCCGCGAGGATTTGGCGGAAGCGGGGATGGTCTTTTCCTGATCGGGAGCCAATCCTGATGGTTAAGAACCAGCCCGGCTTCAGCCTGGAAAGTAGTGCACTATGACCCAAACCGCCCTTCCCGGCCTTGTCACGCCGCCCCGCCTCCCGAAGAACACCCTGCGGATCGTACCGCTCGGCGGAATCGGGGAAATCGGTCGAAACATGACCGTTTTCGAGATCGATGGCAAGCTCCTCATCGTTGACTGCGGCGTCCTCTTCCCCGAGGAGACCCAGCCCGGCGTCGACCTCATCCTGCCGGACTTCTCCTACATCGAGAACCGTCTCCAGGACATCGTCGCGGTAGTCCTGACCCACGGTCACGAAGACCACATCGGCGCCGTCCCCTACCTCCTGCGCCTGCGCGCCGACATTCCCATCGTCGGTTCACAGCTGACACTGGCCCTCATCGAGGCCAAGCTGCAGGAACACCGGATCAAGCCGAACACGAAGATCGTCGTCGAGGGCCAGGTCGAGAAGTACGGGCCCTTCGAATGCGAGTTCATCGCCGTCAACCACTCCATCCCGGACGCCCTGGCCGTGTTCCTCCGCACCTCGGGCGGCACCGTCCTGCACACCGGTGACTTCAAGATGGACCAGCTGCCGCTGGATGGCCGCATCACCGACCTCCGGCACTTCGCCAAGCTGGGCGAAGAAGGCGTGGACCTGTTCATGTCGGATTCGACCAACGCCGACGTCCCGGGGTTCACCACCGCCGAGAAGGAAATCGGACCCACCCTGGACCGGCTGTTCGGGCAGGCCTCCAAGCGCATCATCGTCGCCTCCTTCTCCTCGCACGTGCACCGCGTCCAGCAGGTTCTCGACGCCGCCGCCAACCACAACCGCAAGGTTGCCTTCGTGGGCCGCTCCATGGTCCGGAACATGGCCATCGCCGCGAAACTGGGCTACCTGGAGGTCCCGGCCGGGATCCTGGTCGACATCAAGAACATCGACAACCTGCCGGACAACCGGGTTGTGCTGATGTCCACCGGCTCCCAGGGTGAGCCCATGGCCGCCCTGTCCCGCATGGCCAACGGCGACCACCGCGTCGTCGTCGGCGAGGGGGACACCGTCATCCTCGCGTCCAGCCTGATCCCGGGCAACGAAAACGCCGTCTTCCGCATCATCAACGGCCTGCTGAAGCTCGGCGCCGACGTCATCCACAAGGGCAACGCCAAGGTGCACGTCTCCGGCCACGCTGCCGCCGGCGAGCTGCTGTACTGCTACAACATCCTTGAGCCGCTCAACGCCATGCCGGTGCACGGCGAAACCCGCCACCTCATCGCCAACGGCAAGATCGCCCTCGAATCCGGAGTGCCGGAGGAAAGCATCCTGCTCGCGGACAACGGCACAGTGATCGATCTTCGCGACCACCAGGCCGACATCGTGGGCCAGGTCGAGGTTGGCTTCGTCTACGTCGACGGCTCCAGCGTCGGCGAGGTCACCGAAGCAGACCTCAAGGACCGTCAGACCCTCGGCGATGAGGGCTTCATCTCCATCATCACGGTCATCCACCGTGCCACCGGCAAGGTGGTGTCCGGGCCGGAAATCCACGCCCGCGGCGTGGCCGAGGACGATTCCGTCTTTGACGAGATCATCCCCAAGATCAATGAGGCCCTCGAAGAAGCCGTGCTGAACCGCACGGACCACACGACGCACCAGCTGCAGCAGGTCGTCCGCCGGGTCGTCGGCACGTGGGTCAACCGCAAGCTCCGCCGCAAGCCCATGATCATCCCGGTGGTCCTTGAGGCGTAGGCCTCAGTTGGTTCGCCGGGCGTAAGCCTCAGGTGGTTCACCGGGCGTAAGTCCTTCACGCGCACCCGGCGCATGCCTGGTCAACGGCCTTCCCGGCCATCCCGCAGCCTGAGCGCCGCGGGAGGCGGGGGAGGCCGTTCCCGTTGGTGGTGGCGGCAACATGATCCCGGACGCCCGGAAATTCGGGGTTTTCGGCCCGGCATCCGGTACCGTGGCGGGTATGGCGACTCGTACTTCTTCCGCGCCTAGAGGAAACTCAAGCGGCAAATCAGGCAGTTCTCCCGGCCGGGGGTCCCGTCCCGCTGCATCCAAATCCGCCCGGCCGCGGGGAGCCGCAGGTGGCACCGCAGGTGGGACCGCAGGTAGAAACACAGCCACCGCGCGGACCCGGCAGTTGGCCGTTGTTGAGCCGCACCAGCCCTGGGTGGTGAGGGTGCTGGCCGGTGCCTGGCTGGGCATCGCCCACGTGATCGGCGCCGGCATCCGGCGGGTCGGCCACGACGTCAGCGACCTAGCCCCCGAGGACCGCCGCGACGGCGCCGCCCTGTTCAACCTGGCCCTGGGAGTCTTCGTTGCCACCTTCGCGTGGTGGGGGTTCCAGGGCTGGCTCCCTGACCTCGTGTTTGCGATCGTCAACGGCACGTTCGGCTGGATGGCCCTGCTGCTGCCGCTCATGCTGTTCGTGTGCGCCTTCCGCCTGTTCCGCCAGCCCGACGACGGCCGCGGCAACAACCGGGTCGGCATCGGTTTCCTCATCATGACGTTCGCCGGTTCCGGGCTGGCCCACATCATTGGCGGCCAGCCGACCGTCGCCGACGGCTTCGACGGCCTGCGCCGGGCCGGCGGCATGCTCGGCTACCTCGCCGCCGCCCCGCTCGCCGCCGTGCACACCGCCGTCCCCGTGGCGGTCTACGGCCTGCTGGCCTTCACCTCGCTGCTGATCGTCACCGCCACGCCCTTCGGCGCGATCCCTGGCCGCCTGCGCGACGCCTACGAGCACCTGATGGGCATCGACCTGCAGGACGACGACGGCGGCGACCGCCACGACCGCAGCTACCTTTACGAGAACGACGCGCCGGCCCCGCCCAGGAAGAAGCGCAAGCGCCTCTTCGGCAAGGACCACGACGACGAGTCCGGTCTGGAAGGCTACGTCGGCGACGAGGCCTTCGAACGCGCCCTCATCGCAGATGATGAAGCAGCGGACGCACCTCCGGCCAAGGGCACGAGGGGCAAGGCGCGCTCTGGCGTCGCAGCCGACGCCGCGCCCGATGTCGCGCCCGGCGTCCGCCGTCCCACCCAGGCCGAGATCGCCGTCGAAAAGATCAAAGCCGCCCAGGGGCTCGGGATGGCAGGATCAGCCGGCGCTGCGGCGGAGTCCAGCGGCGACGCCACCGAGGCCATCCCGCTGATCACTCCGGGGATGGTGGCCGCGGGATCGCTCAATGCCGCCGCTGCGGCCGCCAAGGTCCCCTCCAACCCGGTCGCGCCCGCACCGCTGCCCACCCCCATTCCGCAGCGCACCGAGCAGCTTTCCCTGGCCGGCGACGTCACTTACACCCTGCCGGCGTCGGACGTGCTGACACCCGGTTCCATCCCCAAGGAACGCACCGAGGCCAACGACGCGATTGTCGCCTCGCTCACCGAGACCCTCAACCAGTTCAACGTGGAGGCACAGGTCACCGGCTTCAGCCGCGGCCCCACCGTGACCCGCTACGAAATCGAGCTGTCCCCGGGCACCAAGGTGGAACGGGTCACCGCCTTGTCCAAGAACATTTCCTATGCCGTGGCCAGCTCGGATGTCCGCATCCTGAGCCCTATCCCGGGCAAGTCGGCCATCGGCATCGAAATCCCCAACACGGACCGCGAAACCGTGTCCCTGGGCGACGTGCTCCGCAGCCAGAACGCCCGCCGCACCGACCACCCCATGGTCATGGGGGTCGGCAAGGACGTCGAGGGCGGGTACGTCGTGGCCAACCTGGCCAAGATGCCGCACCTGCTCGTGGCCGGCGCCACCGGTGCCGGTAAGTCCTCGTTCGTGAACTCGATGATCACCTCCATCCTGATGCGGGCCACCCCGGACGAGGTCCGGATGGTCATGGTGGACCCCAAGCGCGTGGAACTCACCGCCTACGAGGGGGTCCCGCACCTCATCACCCCGATCATCACCAACCCGAAGAAGGCGGCCGAGGCCCTGCAGTGGGTGGTCCGGGAAATGGATGCCCGCTATGACGACCTCGCCAATTACGGCTTCAAGCACATCGATGACTTCAACAAGGCTGTCCGGGCTGGCAAGGTCCACCCGCCGGTGGATTCCAAGCGCGTCATCAAGCCGTACCCATACCTGCTGGTCATCGTGGACGAACTCGCCGACCTCATGATGGTGGCCCCGCGCGACGTCGAAGACTCGATTGTCCGCATCACGCAGCTGGCCCGTGCGGCCGGCATCCACCTGGTCCTGGCCACCCAGCGCCCGTCGGTCGACGTCGTGACCGGCCTGATCAAGGCGAACGTGCCCTCCCGCATGGCCTTCGCCACCTCCTCTGTCACCGACTCCCGGGTGGTCCTGGACCAGCCGGGCGCCGAGAAACTCATCGGCCAGGGGGATGCCTTGTTCCTGCCGATGGGGGCCTCGAAGGCCATGCGTGTCCAGGGTGCCTGGGTCACCGAGTCCGAGATCCACAAGGTCGTCGAGCACGTCAAGGGCCAGCTCAAGGCCGTCTACCGCGACGACGTCGCGCCCGAGGCGCAGAAGAAGCAGATCGATGACGACATCGGGGACGATCTCGAGGTCCTGCTCCAGGCAACCGAGCTCGTGGTCACCACCCAGTTCGGCTCCACCTCGATGCTCCAGCGCAAGCTCCGCGTCGGTTTCGCGAAGGCCGGCCGTCTCATGGACCTGCTCGAGTCCAGGGGAGTGGTGGGGCCCTCCGAAGGTTCCAAGGCGCGCGACGTGCTGGTCAAGCCCGATGACCTCGCCGCAGTGCTGGCCGCGATGAAGGGACAGGACGGCCCGGTGTCCGCCGACTCGCAGACCGCGGCGCTGAGCGATAACGCCAACGCGAACATCGCCCAGGGCGGTTACGCCGAGGACCTCGTGGCGGCGGACCTTGAGAACCGCACCCAGGCGATCGACTACCACGACGGCGCCGACGGCGGTTCCGGCGACGAGGACGGCTCAGAGGACGCCTGGTCGCTCACCGGCCGGTAGCGCAGACGGTAGCCTAAGAAGGTGAATAGCGCCGAAGCCAACGCCGGATCCGCCTCGGAGATCTGGAACCTGCCGAATGTCCTCACGATGCTGCGGATAGTGCTGGTGCCGTTCTTCGTCTGGTTCCTCCTCCTCGACGCGCCGGGGCTGCAGGCCCAGAACGGCGTCTGGCGCTGGGCGGCCGCCTTCGTTTTCGCGGTGGCCATCTACACGGACAAGCTCGACGGCGACATCGCCCGGTCCCGCGGCCTCGTCACCGACTTTGGCAAGATTGCCGACCCGATCGCCGACAAGCTCCTGATCGGTTCCGCGCTGGTCATGCTCTCCTTGCTCCAGGAACTGCCCTGGTGGGTCACCATCCTGATCCTGGTCCGGGAGTGGGGCATCACCGCCCTGCGTTTCTTCGTCATCCGCTACGGCGTTATCCCGGCCTCGCGCGGAGGCAAGCTCAAGACGGTGGTGCAGACGGCGGCCATCTTCCTCTACGTCCTTCCGTTGGCATCCCTCGCCCCGTGGCTGGGCGTTGTGGCGTTCATCGTGATGATGGCCGCCTTGGCCATCACCCTGTGGACCGGCGGCGAATACGTCATTGAGGCGCTCAAACTGCGGGCGGCCGGCATCAAGGCAGAGAAACAACGTTCAAGGGAGAACAAGCCATGAACCAGTCGGACTCCGTTCCTCACCCCAACCTGCACCCCAATCTGCATCCCAATCTGCACCGACTGGCGGAGCAGGCCGTCACCGGCGCCCTCGGCCGCGGCCTGACCGCCGCCACCGCCGAATCCCTCACCGCCGGGATGGTCACCGCCGTGCTGGCCGACACGCCCGGCGCCTCCGGGATGCTGCAGGGCGGCGTGGTGTCCTATGCCAACAGGGTCAAGTCCGACGTCCTCGGCGTCCCCGCTGAGCTGCTCGACGCCGTCGGCTCCGTGGACGGCCAGGTAGCCGCAGCCATGGCCGACGGGGCGCGCCGCATCTGCGGCGCCGATATCGGCGTGTCCACTACCGGCGTGGCCGGTCCCGAACCGCACGACGGCAAAGCGGTGGGCACGGTCTTTGTCGGCATCGCCACGGCGGAAGGATCGACGTCGTACCCCTATTCCTTTGACGGCAGCCGCGCCGAGATCCGCGCACTTGCGTGCGGCGCCGCGCTGGAACGTCTGCTGGAGGCCCTATCTTCCGAAGGCTACCGGGCGTAAAGTTGCCGGGAACAAAAGTTGATTCCGAATAGTTGTTACATTGTGTCGCTTCCAAATGAGGGAGGCGCCTAGGATGAAAACATCAGCAGAGTCCGCCCCCACCGGCGGACTCGACAGTACGAGGAGCAAGGCGATACAGATGGTAAAGCAGCCCGTATCCGTAAACGGCGTTGTCCGCTGGAAGGATGTGGGCCTCGCCGATCAGGCCAAGAGCGAACAGAAGGAGCGCAAGATGGTTGTACTACGTCACGAAATCGGTGATGTCCTGCGCGATGTCCGCCAGCGCCAGGGCCGTACGCTCCGCGAAGTCTCGCACAGTGCCCGCGTTTCCCTGGGCTACCTGAGCGAAGTGGAACGCGGCCAGAAGGAAGCCTCCTCGGAGTTGCTCTCCTCGATCTGCTCGGCCCTCGATGTTCCGCTTTCGAGCATGCTCCGCGAAGTCAGCGACCGCGTCGCGGTCGCCGAGGGCGTCGCGGTTCCGGACACCGTTCCCCAGGAGTTCGCGCAGCGCTATGGCCGCGACCTCGACCGGGAACTGAACTCCGATCTCACCGACGAGCTGGCCAAGGGCCTCCTTTCCGGGGCGCGCTAGCAGCCAGCTCACCTAAGACCTAAGACACAAAAGAGGACCTCCGGCCCAGGCCGGAGGTCCTTTGTCGTGCTTCGGTGACCAGGGTTCCCGGTGGGGGAGTCAGGCGGGCTCGTCCCGGGGGAAACCGTCGCGCTCGTAGGTGGCATTGAGCTTGGCCATGTACATGGCCAAAGCCTGCAGATCCTCGGCCGGCCATTCCGCCAGGCGTTCCCGGAACACCTCACGCCGTGCGTCCTGGACCTGGTGCATCCTTTCCTCGCCTTCGGATGTCAGCCGGATGGCCTGCGCCCGGCCGTCCAGCGGGTCAGCCTCCTTCGACACCAGCCCGAGGCCCTCGAGGAAGGCGATCTGCCGGCTCACCGATGGCTTGCCGACGCCGATGCAGGAGGCTAGGTCGGTCAGCCGGATGGGGCCCTGCTGGCGGATCACGCTGAGCAGGCCGTAGGCGGCGGGTTCCATGTCCGGGTGGACCTGGCGCGAGAGCTGGTGGGAAATCGACCGGCCCCGGCGCCAGAGCAGGCTCAGCTGGTTCTCGACGGCGTCCAGGGCGGCGTCCGCGCCGGCGGTATCGGGAGCGGGATCTCCCGCGGACTCAGTTGGGTTGCTCATGGCAACCATTCTAGAGTCCCCGGCCGTGAGAGACTTTACTCGTGCGAATCAGTGACTTTTGGCGGCTTATGGACGACGAGTTCGGCGCGGGATACTCCCGCGTCCTGAGCAGTTCGCTGGTCCTGGCCGGGGTCGGAGGCCGCACCGCGGACCAGGCGCTCGGCGCCGGAGTTCCGCCGCGCCAGGTGTGGCTTGCCATGTGCGACGTCCAGGACGTTCCGCCGGAACGCCGCCTGGGCCGCGACGTCAAACCCCGTGACACCACCGGGCCCCGCTGACGCCTGCGTCGTCGCGCTGACGCCAGCCGAGCTCCGCTGACGCCTGACACGCCGTCCGCTTGTTCGAATATCTGTTCGGATAGCGATATGCTTTTTTTCAGACCGTTTTCCACATAAGTGGTTCTCCCGACAACTTTGTCGGAGGGTGCCAGTAGCGTCAGTGATGACAGACAAAGGCCTCCACGGCCACTCCACAGCGAGAAAGTATTAGAGGTGTGAATCATGGCCGCAGCCCCGGATCGCCAGAAGGCGCTCGACGCAGCGCTTGCCCAGATTGACAAGCAGTTCGGCAAAGGCTCGGTCATGCGCCTCGGCGATGAAGTCCGTGCGCCCATCGAAGTCATCCCGACCGGGTCCATCGCACTGGACGTCGCCCTGGGAATTGGCGGCCTGCCCCGCGGCCGCGTCGTGGAAATCTACGGTCCGGAATCCTCCGGTAAGACCACGGTCGCGCTGCACGCGGTTGCCAATGCCCAGCGCCAGGGCGGCATTGCCGCCTTCATCGACGCCGAGCACGCCCTCGATCCGGAATACGCCGCCAAGCTGGGCGTCGACACCGACGCGCTCCTGGTCTCCCAGCCGGACACCGGCGAGCAGGCGCTGGAAATCATGGACATGCTTATCGGATCCGGCTCCCTTGACGTCATAGTCATCGACTCCGTGGCCGCCCTCGTTCCCCGCGCGGAAATCGAAGGCGACATGGGCGACAGCCACGTGGGCCTGCAGGCCCGCCTGATGAGCCAGGCCCTGCGTAAGATCACCGGCCGCCTGAGCCAGACGAAGACCACGGCCATCTTCATCAACCAGCTGCGTGAAAAGATCGGTGTCTTCTTCGGCTCCCCGGAAACCACCACCGGTGGTAAGGCGCTGAAGTTCTATGCCTCCATCCGCATCGACGTCCGCCGCATCCAGACCCTGAAAGAGGGCGCCGATTCCGTCGGCAACCGCACCAAGGCCAAAATCGTCAAGAACAAGATGGCCCCGCCCTTCAAGATCGCCGAGTTCGACATCATCTACGGCCAGGGCATTTCCCGTGAGGGCGGCATCATCGACATGGGTGTCGAGCACGGCCTGATCAAGAAGTCGGGCTCCTGGTTCACCTACGATGGCGACCAGCTGGGCCAGGGCATGGAGAACTCCCGCCGCTTCCTGCGCGACAACCCGGAGCTGGCGGCCGAACTCGAGCGCCTGATCAAGGAAAAGCTCGGCGTTGGCGTCAAGGCCCCGGCTGAGACCGAAGAATCTCCGAAGCTGAAGGCCGTTGACGGCTTCTAACAGCCGGCGGCGCAAAGGGGCAGGATTTCCATCACGGAATCCTGCCCCCGGCTTTGCCGGCCCGGATCAGCCGGCGGACCGCACCGATGGCGCGGATTCGCCGGCCGGGCAGGACCGGGACGCGGACCCCGCGGCGGTGGCGCGTGCCATCGTGCTGCGGCAGCTGACGAATTCGCCCAAGAGCCGGCTGCAGCTCTCGCGCAAGCTGGCCGAGCGCAACGTCCCTGAGGACGTCGCGGAGGCCGTGCTGGACCGCTTCGAGGAAGTGCGGCTGGTTGACGACGCCGAGTTCGCCGACATGTGGGTCCGCAGCAGGTCCCAGACGCGCAAGCTCGCCAAAGGCGCCTTGCGGCGCGAACTTGCGGACAAGGGCATCGACCCGGAGATCGCTGCCGGTGCACTGGCCCAGCTCAGCGACGCCGACGAGGAAACGGCCGCCCGGGAGCTCGTGGAGCGCAAGCTGCGGGGATTCACCGGCGACGAAGACCGGGCCGAACGCGACAAAGTTACGCGCCGCCTCGCGTCAATGCTGGCCCGCAAGGGATACCAGCCGTCGCTCGCCTTCCGGGTGGTGGGTGAGGTGCTCGATGCCGCCGCCGGCCAAGCGGGGGACGGGGATTAGGACCGCCGGGCCGGGGTCTGCGCTGGCCCAGCCGCTGCCCACTACCCTTACCCGTTACCCTTAACAGGTGAGTTTTACCATTCCCTCCCCAACGGCCGGCACGACTTCTCCGACAGCGCCACCGGCGGTGCAGCCGGCAGGGCCCCAGACATTCGGTGCGGACCCCGTTTCCGCACCGGAAAGTCCCGCCCCGGCCCAGCCCCGCACCTACCAGGTGCGCACTTTCGGCTGCCAGATGAACGTGCACGATTCCGAGCGGATGGCCGGCATGCTGGAAGCCGCAGGCTACGTCCCCTCCTCCGGCGAGCTGGCCGACGTCGTGGTCTTCAACACCTGCGCGGTCCGGGAAAACGCCGACAACAAGCTGTACGGCAACCTCGGCATCCTCGCCCCGGTCAAGGCAGCCAACCCGGGCATGCAGATCGCCGTCGGCGGCTGTCTCGCGCAAAAAGACCGCGAGACCATCCTCAAGAAGGCCCCGTGGGTGGATGCCGTGTTCGGCACCCACAATGTCGGTGCCCTGCCGGCGCTGCTGGACCGGGCCCGCCACAACAATGAGGCCCAGCTGGAGATCCTCGAATCGCTGGACGTCTTTCCGTCCACCCTCCCCACCAAGCGGGACTCCGTCTACTCGGGCTGGGTATCGATCTCGGTGGGCTGCAACAACACCTGCACCTTCTGCATCGTCCCGGCCCTGCGGGGCAAGGAAAAGGACCGCCGCCCCGGCGAGATCCTGGCCGAAATCCAGGCGCTCGTGGACGACGGTGCCATCGAGGTAACCCTGCTGGGCCAGAACGTGAACTCCTACGGCGTCGAATTCGGCGACCGGCAGGCCTTCTCCAAGCTCCTGCGCGCGTGCGGCGACATCCCGGGCCTGGAGCGGGTCCGGTTCACCAGCCCGCACCCGGCCGCCTTTACCGACGACGTCATCGACGCCATGGCCGAGACGCCCAACGTCATGCCGCAGCTGCACATGCCCCTGCAGTCCGGCTCGGACAAGGTCCTCAAGGACATGAAGCGGTCCTACCGCTCGACCAAGTTCCTCGGCATCCTGGACAAGGTCCGCGAGAAGATCCCGCACGCCGCCATCTCCACCGACATCATCGTCGGGTTCCCCGGCGAGACCGAGGAGGACTTCCAGGCCACGCTCGACGTCGTGGCGAAGTCCCGGTTCGCCACCGCCTTCACCTTCCAGTACTCCAAGCGGCCGGGCACGCCCGCCGCGGACCTGCCGGACCAGCTGCCCAAGGCCGTGGTCCAGGAACGCTTCGAACGCCTCACGGCCCTGCAGGACCGGATTGCCGCCGAGGAAAACGCCCGGCAGCTTGGCCGCCGCGTCGAGGTCATGGTGACGGCCCAGTCGGGCCGTAAGGCTGGGGAAACCCACCGCCTCTCCGGCCGGTCCCAGGACCAGCGGCTGGTGCACTTCTCCGTGCCCGCCGGAGCCGAAGTGCCCCGGCCCGGCGATCTGGTGACTGTCACCATCACAGAGGCGGCGGCGTTCCACCTCGTCTCCGACCCCGCCTCGGCCGAGGACTACAGCCTGCGCCGGTCCCGTGCCGGCGATGCCTGGGACCGGTCGCAGGCAGATTCCTGCGGCGCCCCGGCCAGCCCGGCGGGCAAGACCAGCGCGTCGGGCACCTCCGGCGTGTCGCTGGGCATGCCCAGCCTCCCGGTCCGCGGCCGTTAGCGCCGTGCCCGGCCCGCAGGGCGCTCCCCGGAACGAAGCAGTCCAGAACCCAGCAGCCCGCGCCACGGCGGTCGAGGACACAGCCCAGGCCTTGGCGGTCGAGGGCACTGCCCAGAAGGACGCTGCCCAAAATGCGGCGGCGCAGGGGGCACGGCCGGCCGCGCCGCCGGTGATCGCCGTCGTCGGGCCGACGGGATCCGGCAAATCAGACCTGGCCGTTTCCCTCGCCCTTGAGCTCGACGGTGAAGTCATCAACGCCGACTCGATGCAGTTCTACCGCGGCATGGATATCGGCACCGCCAAGATCACCGAGGCGGAGCGCCGCGGTGTGCCGCATCACCTGCTGGACATTCTGGACGTGACCGAGGAAGCGAGCGTCTCGGACTTCCAGCAGCAGGCCCGGGCGTTGATCGCCGACATCCACGGCCGGGGTAAGCGCGCCATCCTGGCCGGCGGCTCCGGACTCTACGTCCGCGGCGCCCTCGACGTCCTGGAATTCCCCGGCACGGATCCGGAGATCCGCGGCCGGCTCGAGGCGGAACTGGCTACCGCGGGCCCCGCGCCCCTGCGGCAACGGCTCGAGGCAGTGGACCCCGTCTCCGCGGGCAGGCTCGGCGATGAGCGCAGGATCATCCGCGCCCTGGAAGTCTTCGAGCTCACCGGGCGGCCATTCAGCTCCTTCATGCCGGCCCGCCAATACTTCCAGCCTGCCATCCAGATCGGACTCGAGGTGGACCGGGAACTGCTCCGGCAGCGCCTGGCCGACCGGGTCCACGCGATGGTGGACCGGGGGCTCCTGGACGAAGTCCGCCGGCTGGACGCAGCAGGGCTCCGCAGCGGCCGGACCGCGCCGCGGGCCCTCGGCTACGCCCAGTTCCTCCGGGTGCTCGACGGTGCCTCCAGCGTGGAGCAGGCCGCGGACGAAACCATCATCGCCACCCGGCAGTTCGCGCGCCGCCAGCTGACCTGGTTCCGTGCGGATCCCCGGGTCACCTGGCTGGGCTGGCACGATCCTGACCTCGTGGCCGAGGCCGCCGGCCTCTGCCGGGCGACGCCGGTTCTGCCTCCGGCGTAGCGCTTGGGTCACGGTGCCGGAGCGGTCGGGGCGGAACGGTAACCTTGGAGCATGGACGAATCCCAAGCCGTAGCCGCTGACCGTACTGCCGGCGATACCGCCCCGCTGAGCGGCCTGAAGTTTTCCAAAGGCCACGGAACGGGCAACGACTTTGTCCTGATCGCAGACCCCAACGGCGCGCTCGAGTTGAGCCCGGAGCACGTCGCGGCGCTCTGTGACCGGCACCGTGGCATCGGCGGCGACGGCCTGATCCGGGCCGTGCCTTCCCGGCTCCTGCCCGAGGGGCAGCAATTGCTGACCGCGCACCCCGATGCCGAGTGGTTCATGGACTACCGCAACGGCGACGGCTCGCTCTCTGAGATGTGCGGAAACGGAGTCCGCGTCTTTGTGCACTTCCTCATCGCCGAAGGCCTCGTGGACCTGCCGGCCGGCGAATCGCTCGTCATTGGAACCCGGGGCGGTGCCAAGACGATCGTCCGGACGGCTGCGGGCTACGCCGTGGACATGGGCCCCTGGGAATTCATTTTCCCGGGCGAGGCGACCGCGCGGGCCATGGACTCGCTGGTCAGCGCCGACGGGCTCGAAGTCGCACGGCCCGCCCTCTCCGTCAGCATGGGCAACCCGCACACTGTCGTGGCCCTGGCCGAAACAGCCGAACTGGAGGCCACGCAGCTGTTCACGGCCCCCCGGGTGGACCCGACGCCGCCGCACGGCACCAACGTCGAATTCGTTGTGCCCTCCGAACCACTGGTCCACGACGGCACCGGCACCATCACCATGCGGGTCCACGAGCGCGGAGTGGGGGAGACCCAGTCATGCGGCACGGGCGCCTGCGCCGCCGCCGTCGCGATTCGCCACTGGGCCGGCCAGGGCGCACCGGACGCGTGGAACGTCCACGTCCCCGGCGGCGTCGTCGGCGTGAAATTCTTCCTGGGCCCGGAGGGGCACGAACACGTCGAACTCAGCGGCCCGGCCGTGATCGTCGCTAGCGGGACGCTTTCCTGATTCGAAGGATCCGGAACGACTTCGACGTGCTCTCCCGGGTCACGCTGAAGCTGGCGTCGAGCTCCGCCGAGAGCCAGCGCTGCAGCGAGTCCGAGCCGAGGTTCTTCTGGACCACGAGCCAGGCCGATCCGCCCGGCGCCAGCCTGGGAATCCACAGGCGCAGGAGGGCATGAAGCTCATCCTTGCCGATCCTGATCGGCGGGTTGGACCAGATGGTGTCAAAGCGCAGGTCGGGGTCCACGGCGTCCGGCGTGCTGGCGGATACGTTGTGCAGCCCCAACAGCCCGGCGTTTTCATTGGTCAGGGTCACGCAGCGTTCGTTCACGTCCACCGCGTAGACCTGGGCGTGCGGTGCCCGCAGGGCCATGGTCAGGGCGATCGGTCCCCAGCCGCAGCCGATATCCAGCAGGTTGCCCTGCGGCGACGGCGCCGGGACGTCGGCCAGCAGCACGGCCGTTCCCTTGTCGATCCCGTCCGGGCTGAAGATCCCCGAGGACGTCTGCAGCCGGCGCGTCTCACCGGCAAGATCCACAGTGAGCGGCTTACGGGTAAAGGGCCCGGCCGGCTGGGCGCTGAAATAGTGTGCAGACTCCATAATGGGCCAGATTAGTTCGCGGCCAGCCCGTATGGGAAACCGGGTGGGAGCGCCAGCGTCTGCTACGCTACAAAACATGATCTTGATCTCCAAGTAGCCGGCACGGGTCCCGTCCCGTCCTTGTCAGGGACGCCGAGGGACTCCGTAGCGATGCAGGTAAACGCCTTCCGCTGAGTGCGCCATTGCAGGGGTGAGTTTTCTCACCCGCGGGCGCCCGCACCACTTGGAATCCAGCCATTTCCCAGGCACCGTGTTTTGCTGGCACAGTTTTCGAGCACCCTGCTCCCTGGCCCGCTCCCGGGCCCGGCGTGGCGGAGGCACCTACCTCAACGTGTTTGCACCGGCACCGGCACCGCCCACACAGCCAGTGTCCCCGCAGCCAGGCGCCGTAGCCGCCTCTACCGTCCCCAGCCACCGCTCCGCACAGAGCCAGCCCCGCCCCGGCGCCGTTGCCGTTGCCGCAGGCATTCCAGGAGGCCCGCATGACCCCCCGCCGTCAGCCCAGCGCGAATACCGCCCCACAGAGCAACAATCGGCACTATTCTGAAAGTGCCGAACCTTTAAAGGAGACCATGACCAGCCACCCCAACACCGGACCCGATTCAGCAGCCCAGGACATGAGCCCTGAAGAGATTCAAGCTGTAATCGACCGGATCCTTTCCAAGGACACCCCCGCCCCAGGCCGCGGCGGCGGCACCGGCCATGGCACCGCCGCCGGTGCTGGCACCAGCAGCCCGACGTCGGTGCTCGGCAAGGCGCAGGCCATCTCCCGCCTGGACGAGGTGTACACCAACTTCGACGGCGACCAGCAGGACCTTGAGGAACGGCACGCACTGCGCCGCAAGGCCGGCCTGTCCACCGAGCTCGAAGACGTCACCGAGGTCGAATACCGGCAGTTGCGCCTTGAGCGCGTCGTCCTGGCCGGCCTCTGGACCGAGGGCACCCTCGCGGACGCGGAGAACTCCCTGCGTGAACTTGCCGCCCTCGCTGAGACGGCCGGCTCCGAGGTCCTCGACGGGCTCGTCCAGCGGCGTGCCAAGCCCGATCCCGGGACTTTCCTAGGCTCCGGCAAGGCACAGGAGCTGAAAGCCATCGTGATGTCCACCGGCGCCGACACCGTCGTCGTCGACGCCGAATTGGCCCCGTCCCAGCGTCGCGGGCTGGAGGACATCGTCAAGGTCAAGGTCATTGACCGTACAGCGCTGATCCTGGACATCTTCGCCCAGCACGCCAAGAGCCGTGAAGGCAAGGCCCAGGTGGAGCTCGCCCAGCTCGAATACCTGCTCCCGCGCCTGCGCGGCTGGGGTGAATCGATGTCCCGCCAGGCCGGTGGCCAGGTGGGCGGAGCCGGTGCCGGCATGGGCTCGCGTGGTCCCGGTGAGACCAAGATCGAACTGGACCGCCGCCGGATCCGCACCCGGATGGCCAAGCTGCGGCGCGAAATCGCCGCCATGAAGCCTGCCCGGGAAACGAAGCGCGCCAACCGCCGTCGTAATGCCGTGCCCTCTGTCGCCATCGCCGGGTACACCAACGCCGGGAAGTCCTCGCTGCTGAACCGGCTGACCGACGCAGGGGTGCTGGTGGAAAACGCCCTGTTCGCCACCCTGGACCCCACCGTCCGCAAGGCCGAAACCGCTGACGGGCTGGGATACACCCTGGCCGACACCGTGGGCTTTGTCCGTTCCCTGCCCACCCAGCTCGTGGAGGCATTCCGCTCTACGCTGGAAGAGGTCGCCGACTCTGACCTGATCCTGCATGTCGTGGACGTCTCGCACCCGGATCCGGAAGGCCAGATCGCGGCTGTCCGGACGGTCTTCAGCGAAGTCGACGCGCGCAAGGTTCCGGAAATCATTGTCCTGAACAAGGCCGACGCCGCTGACCCGTTCGTGGTCGAACGGCTAAAGCAGCGCGAGCCGCGCCACGTGGTGGTCTCGGCCCGCACCGGCGAAGGCATTCCGGAACTGCTCAAGGCCATCAGCGACGGCATTCCGCGGCCCAGCGTGAAGCTTGAGCTGCTCATCCCGTACAACCGCGGGGATCTGATCAGCAAGCTCCACGAGAGCGACGCCGAGATCCTCAGCCTCGACCACGAGGAAACCGGGACCCGTGCCGTGGTGATGGTGCGTGAAGGACTCGCCGCCGAACTGGATCCCTTCATCAGCAATGACTGAGGCTGCGGTGACCAGGACCGACGCCGATCCAGCTCATGCCGAACCAGCCGACGCCGGGCCGGCCGAAACTGACACCGGCGCCGGTTCGGGTGCCGGCGCGGCCGGCGAGGAGTTTGTTGTTAAGCTGCTCGACCGTGCCGTGTCCGGCATGGGCGGGCAGAGCCGCGATGGCCAGCACGAAATGGCCCGGCAGGTGGCGCGCGCGATAGACAGCGGTGATCACCTGCTGGTCCAGGCCGGCACCGGCACCGGCAAGTCGCTGGCCTACCTGATTCCGCTGATCGCGCATTCGCTGACCAGCAACAAGCCCACGCTGGTCTCCACCGCCACCCTGGCGCTGCAAACGCAGATTGTGGGCCGTGACCTGCCCAGGCTGCTTAAGACCATCACCCCTGCCCTGGAGCGGCCCGTCAAGGTCGCCCTGGTCAAGGGCCGGTCCAACTACGTCTGCCGGCACAAACTCGAGGGCGGCTTCCCGTCCGAAGAACCTTCCGAGGGACAGCTGTTTTCCCTCGGCGAGGACACGTCCGTGCCGCACTTCGCCGCCGCACTTGGCGGGCCGTCCTCCCAGCTGGGCAAGGAAGTTGTCCGGCTGCGCGAATGGGCCGAGGAGACCGCCACGGGGGACCGCGACGAGCTCATGCCGGGCGTCACGGACCGGGCCTGGCGCCAGGTCTCGGTCACCTCCATGGAGTGCCTCGGCGCGCAAAAATGCCCGCTCGCGGCCGAATGCTTCAGCGAGCTGGCACGGCAGAACGCCGCCGATGCCGACGTCGTGGTCACCAACCACGCCATGCTCGCCGTCAGTGCCTTCGAAGGCCTGGCGGTGCTGCCCGAGTACGACGTCGTCGTGGTGGATGAAGCACACGAACTTCAGGACCGCGTCACGGGCGCGGTCTCGGGCCAGCTCTCCGTGGCGATGGTGCACGCCGCCGCGTCCGGGGCCCGGAAGCACACGGGCATCACCGTGGATGCGCTGAACAATGCCGCCGCCCACCTGGAGCTCGCCATCGATGGCGTCCCCAGCGGGCTGATGCCCAACGGCCTGAACAGCGAGCAGCTGGACTGCATCGACCAGCTGCGCGACGCCTGCCGCGCCGCCCTTTCCGATTCCAAGGGGGACAGCTCCGTGTCGGCGGACGGCGGACGGCAGCTGGCCCGCTCGCGCCTCATGGTCATCCTGGAGCTCTGTGAACGCCTCCTGGCCGCGCGCGAAAACCGCGAAGTCGTGTGGTTCTCCCGCAACAGCAGCTTCGACCCGGCGCAGGGCTACTCCCAGCCGGACGAGAGCGCGCCGGCGTTGATCAATGTTGCCCCGCTGAGCGTCGCAGGGCGCTTGCGCGAGGGCCTGTTCGCGGACCACACCGTCATCCTGACCTCGGCCACACTGGCCATTGGCGCTGCCTTCGAACCCGCCGCCGGCGGCCTGGGCCTGGTTGGCAACGGCGCCCCGAGCTGGACCGGCGTCGACGTCGGCTCCCCGTTCGACTACCCGAAGCAGGGCATCCTCTACGTAGCCCGGCACCTGCCCAAACCCGGCCGCGGAACGTCCCCCGAGGCCCTGGACGAACTCGAGAAGCTGATCCGCGCCTCCGGCGGAGGCGCCCTGTGCCTGTTCTCCTCGCGGCGCGCCGCAGAGGAAGCAGCCGAGGCCATGCGGCCCCGGGTGGGCCTCAGCATCCTGTGCCAGGGGGAGTCGACCATGACGGCGCTCGTGCGGCAGTTTGCCGACGAACCTGACACGTGTTTGTTCGGAACCATGTCCCTCTGGCAGGGCGTCGACGTCCCTGGCGTGTCCTGCCGGCTGGTGGTCATCGACCGGATTCCCTTCCCGCGGCCGGACGACCCGCTGATGACGGCACGTTCGCGGGCCGTGGCCCAGGCCGGCGGCAATGGCTTCATGGCCGTCTCGGCCACGCACGCCGCCATCCGCCTCGCGCAGGGCGCCGGACGGCTGATCCGCTCGACCTCGGATAAGGGCGTGGTGGCAGTGCTGGATTCGCGGCTCTCCACGGAGCGTTACGGCGGCTTCCTGCGCGCCGCGCTGCCGCCGTTCTGGCCCACCACCGATTCATCGATTGCCATGGCAGCCCTGAAGCGCCTGGCGAAAGACTCCGCGAAAGCTTAAGTCCCAAACCGGGGCCGTCACCCTGCGCCGGAAATCCGCCGCGGGGTGGCCGCTCCGAACTGGCAGCATGCCCCGCATGGCTAAGGGGAGCGCAGTTTAGAGCGAGCGCAGTTTAGAGGGAGCGCAGTACCGATACGACCTTGCCCATGATGACGGCGTGGTCGCCCAGGATGGGCTCGTACTGGGTGTTTTGCGGCAACAGCCACGTGTGGCCGTCCCGCTGGCGGAAGGTCTTGACCGTGGCTTCGTCGTCCAGCAGGGCGGCGACGATATCGCCGTTCACGGCATCACCCTGGCGGCGGACAACCACCCAGTCGCCGTCGCAGATGGCGGCGTCGATCATCGAGTCGCCGGCCACCTTGAGCATGAAGAGTTCGCCATGGCCCACGAGTTGGCGGGGCAGCGGCATGACGTCCTCCACCACCTGGTCCGCGAGGATCGGCCCGCCGGCGGCGATGCGTCCGACGAACGGCACCATTGCCGTGTCAGTGGCGCTGGCGAGCTCGGTTACCGACAGGCCGCCGACGGCCCGCAAGGGGCTGGACTTCTCGATACCAGATATCGGTGTGGCCCCCTCGTCCAGGGTCAGCGGCATGAGCACTTCCATGGCCCGGGGCCGCTTCGGATCACGCCGCAGGTAGCCAAGCTTTTCCAGTTGGGAGAGCTGGTGGGTCACGCTCGACAGGCTGGCGAGACCGACGGTGTCTCCGATTTCGCGCATGGACGGCGGGTAGCCCTTGTCCGTGACGGACCGCTGGATGGTCTCCAGGATTTTCTTTTGCCGGACGGTGAGGCTCTTGGGGGCCCGGGCGGGCTGCGGGCTCCGTGGGGTGGCCCTGCCGCCGGTGGCTTGTGCTGCCATGTTCGCCAACGCCTTTCCGTTCCGCCCGGCTGCCGTGGCTGCTGTCACCGGGAACTTCCGGCCTGAAATGTCAGACCCTGCTGATCAACTACGAATGAATTCCCACTGGTAGTTCGAAAGTGGGAGTTCGAAAGTGGTTGTCCTGTCCCTCAAAAATAGGCCAGCCGCAGACCTTTTTCAAACATTTGTTCTAGCGAGTCTCGACATCGTTCGTTAGTAAGTGCTAAAACAGAACTAGCAAGATTCGAATATGTGTTCGATTCCGACGATCTGGGTTCGCAGGCAATGTTCGGTTCTATGTTCGAAGGTTCGGCCGGTTGGCGGCGAGTACGTGAGTACGCCGGGCGGCAACTTATGGTCCAGGAGGGCTCAGTTCATGTCAGTTTCAAGCGCGTTTGACGGCACTAACATTCAGGGCGTCACGACCCGCCACCGTGGTGTTGGTCCGGGTGGCGCAGCGGATCGCCGCAGCATCGGACACGGCAGCATCGGACAAGGCGGCCTCGCCCAAAGTGGTTCCAGTCACGGCAACGTGTACCCGCTCAACGCCAGGCGCCGCGGCTCCGCGCCGTCGCGGGCGCAGCAAGGAGCCGCCGCCGCGGTTTCCGGCGGCCGGACCAAGCAGCCGCCGCTTCGGCTCACCCGGCGCGGACGCTTCGTCTTTTTCGGCGTCCCCCTGATTCTGCTGGCGGCGTTCATCCTGTCCTTCAGCGGATTCCTCAACGCTCCCGCGAAAGCGGCAGATTCCGCAGACCAGCTCTCGGTGACGCCGACCGTATCCGTCACAGTCCAACCGGGGGAGTCCCTCTGGGCCATTGCCGGGTCGGTGGCCCCGGAGCGCGATCCCCGCGATGTTGTGGCCGATATCGTGCAGTTGAACAATCTGGACGCCGCGCGTGTGATGCCGGGCCAGCAACTGTTTGTTCCGTCCAAGTAGCCACCCCCGGGTGCCGTCGCGGGCGTCACAGTTTCAGCGCCCGTCCCGCTACCACTTAAACTGGTCACGTGACTGACCAGCTTGAGCGCCTCAACCG
Source organism: Arthrobacter sp. 01N444 (assembly GCF_056399305.1). Taxonomy (NCBI): domain Bacteria; kingdom Bacillati; phylum Actinomycetota; class Actinomycetes; order Micrococcales; family Micrococcaceae; genus Arthrobacter; species Arthrobacter sp. 01N444. The sequence goes on along the minus strand of NZ_JBFTRB010000018.1, from coordinate 53,111 downwards.
ACTGCCCCTCCGAACCAATCTGCGTGGCCTGCGTCCGTATGGCGCGCCGCAGCTGGACGTCCCCATCCTGCTCAACGTCAACGAGAACACCCATGGGGTCCCGGCCGATGTCCGCGCCGCGATTACCGAAGCCGTGAGCGCCGCCGCTGCCGGGCTGAACCGCTATCCGGACCGCGAATTCACCGAATTGCGCGAAGCCCTCGCCGAATACCTTGGCCATGGGCTGGACGCGGAGAACATCTGGGCCGCGAATGGTTCCAACGAAGTCCTTCAGCAAATCCTCCAGGCCTTCGGAGGCCCTGGCCGGACGGCCCTCGGGTTCCCTCCCACGTATTCGATGTACCCGCTGCTGGCCTCCGGCACGGATACGGAGTACGTCGTCGGGGTCCGCGCGTCCGACTATGGGCTCAGCGCGGAATCGGCGGCACAGCAAGTCCGCGAGCTTCAGCCCAACATTGTCTTCCTCTGTTCCCCGAACAACCCGACCGGCACGGGGCTGGGCCTTGATGTGGTCGAGGCCGTTTATGAGGCCGGCGAGGCCAGCCAGACCATCGTGATCGTTGACGAGGCCTATCACGAGTTCGCCCACGACGGCACGCCCAGTGCCCTCACCCTGCTGCCTGGCCGGGAGCGGCTCATCGTCTCGCGCACCATGAGCAAGGCCTTCGCCCTCGCGGGTGCGCGGCTCGGCTACATGGCCGCGGCCCCGGAGGTCGCGGATGCCCTGCGCCTGGTGCGTCTCCCGTACCACCTCTCCGCCATCACCCAGGCTGCGGCCCTGGCTGCCCTGCGCCACCGGGAGGCGCTCATGGCGGACGTCGAGGACATCAAGCGCCAGCGCGACCGGATCGTGTCGGAACTGACGCGGTTGGGCTTGACCCCGGCCGCGTCTGATTCCAACTACGTGTTCTTCGGCGGCCTCGAGAACCCCCATGAGGTTTGGCAGCGCATGCTGGACGCCGGTGTCCTCATCCGCGACGTCGGTATTCCGGGGCACCTGCGCGTCACCGCCGGCACTGAGACAGAAACCACAGCCTTCCTGGAGGCACTTGAACTCATCCTGGCCGGCTCCGCAAAGCCGCAGGCCTAGACTTGGTGGGGAGCCCAATCGTCCCCGCCAGATTGCCCAACACCCTGCCTTCTTCCAAAGGACACATCTACATGAGCACCACCGGATCCACCGCCGCCGAGGGCCGGACCGCACGCATGGAACGGACCACCAGCGAGTCCTCGGTCCTGGTCGAGATCAACCTGGACGGCACCGGCGTTTCAGACATCAGCACGTCGGTCCCGTTCTACGACCACATGCTGACGGCCCTCAGCAAGCACTCCTTGATCGACATGACCGTCAAGGCCACCGGCGACACCCACATCGATGTCCACCACACTGTCGAGGACGTGGCCATCACTTTCGGCGAGGTTCTGCGGACCGCTCTGGGCAACAAAGCCGGGATCCGCCGCTTTGGCGAGGCGACCGTTCCCCTCGATGAGGCCCTCGCGCAAGCTGTCGTGGACGTCTCCGGCCGTCCCTACCTGGTCCACGCCGGCGAGCCGGCAGGCCAGGAATACCACCTGATCGGCGGCCACTTTACGGGCTCCCTGACCCGCCACGTCTTCGAGGCGATCACCCTTCACGCCGGGATCTGCCTGCACATGAACGTCACTGCCGGGCGTGACCCCCACCACATCGTCGAGGCCCAGTTCAAGGCCTTTGCCCGTGCCCTGCGCGCAGCCGTCGAGCCGGATCCCCGCGTCGAGGGCATCCCGTCGACAAAGGGTGCTTTGTGACCGGCCCGGTGCTCCGCGACGGGGCCATCATCGACCCCGCCGCCGCGGCCAAGCCGGTCTCCCCGCAGGGAAAGCCCACAGTTACGGTGCTGGACTACGGCTCCGGGAATGTCCGGTCCGCCGTCCGCGCGCTGGAGCGGGCCGGCGCCGAAGTCATCCTCAGCTCCAAGCCTGAGGATGTCCTCAATGCCGACGGCCTCGTCGTCCCCGGTGTCGGCGCCTTCGAAACCGTCATGCGCGAACTCAAGGCCGTTGACGCCATCCGCATGATCGGCCGCCGTGTCGCCGGAGGCCGCCCCGTGCTGGCCATCTGCGTCGGGCTCCAAGTGCTGTTCGAGGCCGGCGTCGAACACGGCACCGAAGCCGAGGGCATGGGGGAGTGGCCCGGCAAGGTGGAACTGTTGCCTGCCGACGTCGTGCCCCACATGGGCTGGAACACCGTCGCCGTCCCCGAAGGGTCCAGGCTCTTCGCCGGGGTTGAGGACGAGCGCTTCTACTTCGTGCACTCCTACGGTGTCCAGAAGTGGGACTTCGACGTCATCCAGCCGCGGATGGCTGCGCCGCTGGTGACCTGGTCCGACCACGGTGCCCCGTTCATCGCGGCCGTGGAAAACGGCCCGCTGTGTGCCACCCAGTTCCACCCGGAGAAGTCCGGCGACGCCGGCGCCCGGCTGCTGCGCAACTGGGTCCAAAGCCTGCGCCCCGCAGCCCCGGACCGTACCGCAGCCCCGGAAGGGACCGCCTAGATGTGGTCCCTGGTGCTCATGGGCGTGGCCGGCCTGCTGGTTGGCGGCGGGATCTCCTTCCGCCAGCAGAAAAGTCCGCTCTGGGTGCAGATCGTTTTCTACATCCTCGCCGGCATGTCACTGCTGGCCGCCTACCTCCTGACCCTGCCGGCGTCCTGACCGCCCCTCCCCACCCCCATCCCCAAGCTGAGGACTCCACGATGACCACCGAAACCCCGCTGCCCGTACTCGAGCTCCTGCCCGCCGTCGACGTCGTCAACGGACAGGCCGTCCGGCTCGTACAGGGCGAAGCCGGCAGCGAGACGAGCTACGGCACCCCGCTGGAGGCCGCCCTCAACTGGCAGCAGCAGGGGGCTGAGTGGGTGCATCTGGTCGACCTGGACGCCGCGTTCGGGCGCGGCTCCAACGCCGAGCTCCTGCGCGAGGTCGTCGGCCGGCTCGATATCAAGGTGGAGCTCTCCGGCGGCCTTCGCGACGACGAATCCCTTGAGAAGGCCCTCGACCTCGGCGTCGCACGCGTCAACCTGGGCACGGCGGCACTGGAAAACCCGGAATGGACGGCCCGGGTGATCGAGCGCTTCGGCGACAAGATTGCCGTCGGCCTGGATGTCCGCGGCACCACCCTCGCCGGCCGGGGCTGGACCAAGGAAGGCGGGGACCTCTGGGACGTGCTCGGCCGCCTCGAGGACGCCGGCTGCGCCCGGTACGTCGTGACCGATGTGACCAAGGACGGCACGCTCCAGGGCCCCAACGTCGAACTCCTGCGCCAGATGGTCGAGAAAACGGGCAAGCCGGTGGTCGCCTCCGGCGGCATTTCCAGCCTCGAGGATCTCAAGGTCCTGCGCTCCCTGGTGCCGCTCGGCGTCGAAGGCGCCATCGTCGGCAAGGCCCTCTACAACGGCAACTTCACCCTGCCCGAGGCCCTCGACGTCGCCGGCCGCCGCTAGCGGCGAAGGCGCCCATGACGCACTCCCACGACACCCACGACCCCAATAACCCCCACGAGACAGTGGAGGCAGGGACCGGGGCCGGTCCCATCCGGCATCTGCCCGGGCATATCGCGGCGGCCCTTGCCGGCGCCGGCGGGGCCACTGACTCCGCCGGCCAACCCTGGGCTGGGCGCAGCCTGTCCGGCAATGACGCCAAGATCCATAATTTCGACGACGACGACGGCACCGCCGACGCCGGCTATCTGGCGGCCTTGTCCGACCTCGCCGCGGGCACTGGCGACGAGGCGGCCGTGGTGGCCGCGCTGGCCACCGCCCGGGTGTTCGTGCCAATCCTCGCCCAGCTCGCCGAAGAGGGCGAGGCCGCGGCCGGGCCCAACGGGGATCCGCTGCACTCGGACAAGCAGGCCGACATGGCCCTGGTGACGCTCAAGGCGCCGGACGGACGGACGGCCATGCCGGTGTTCACCTCGGCAGCGTCACTGACGGCGTGGCACCCGGAGGCCAGGCCGGTCGCCGTGTACGCGGCCCGGGCCGCCTTGTCAGCGGTCGCGGAAGGGGCGGAGCTGCTCGTGCTCGATCCCGGCTCGGAAGTGACGTTCGTGGTCCGCCGGCCGGCAGTCTGGGCCCTCGCCCAGCAGCAGCCATGGACGCCGTCATACGCCGACCCCGATCTCGCGGGTGCACTCGGGGAAGGCGCGGTTGGCTTTCCGGCGGTCCGCCGTGTTGAAATTCATCCGGGGGGTGGAGTTGCCTCGGCCACGGCCGATGGCAGGCGGCTCCCCGGTGGGGGAGCCGGCCCGGAACTCCGTGTGGTCCTCTACCTTGAAGACGGTCTCGACGCCGCCGGCGTGCAGTCGATCGTCGCCGGCCTCAATAACGCCTGGGCCCGGAATGAAATCTTTGCCGAGCGGGTTGATTCGATCGAGGTCAAGCTGCAGCGTGCAGCACCATAGCTGACGGCCCAACGGGGGGACCTCCCGGTGCTGCCGTGGGCAGTACCAGAAGGATATAGTCCGTGAATTTCGCGCTTTACCGTCAGCTGCTGGCCATCCGGCCCATCAGGCGCCTCCTGCTGGTCGGCATGATCGCCCGCATACCGCACTCGGCGGCCGGCGTCCTGCTGACCCTGCACATCGTCCTGACCCTCGGCCAGGGCTACGCCGCCGCCGGAGCGGCCGCCGCCGTGATGACGATCGGTATCGCCGTCGGCGCGCCCTGGCGCGGACGCCGGGTCGACACCGTGGGGCTGCGAAAGGCGCTGATTCCGTCTGTGGTCTCCGAGGCCGTGATCTGGTCGATCGTGCCGCACGTGTCCTACGAGGCCCTGTTGCCCCTGGTCTTCATCGGGGGCCTGCTGACTCTGCCCATCTTCAGCGTGGTGCGGCAGTCGCTGGGCGTTCTGGCCCCCGGGGAACAGCGCCGGACTGCCTTTGCGCTCGACGCCATCGCCACCGAGCTGGTCTTCATGATCGGCCCGGCCGTCGGAGCCGTCGTCGCCACCAGCGGCCAGTCCGTCCTGGGCCTGACAGTCGTGGGAGTGGCCACATCCGTCTCCGGGCTCTTCCTCATGTGGTTCAACCCGCCCACCCGGAGTGCTTCCCCGGACGCCGGGCTTGAGGCGCAGGAGCTGGAGTGCGCGGAAGCCGCAGTGGTCGCCGCCGCGCCGGCCCACCTGCAGGAGGCAGCAGCCGAACTGGCACCCCTGGCGGCCGCCGCCGAGGAGCGCCGCCGGCGGGGATCCGGCCTGCGCCACAGGGTCATCCACAACTTCAGCTGGTTCACCGCCGCCGTAGCCGCCGTGTTTGCCGTCGGCGCCGGTGCCGGCATGGTCCTCAGCGGCACCGACGTCGGCATCGTCGCGGCGCTCCAGACCGGCGGCCACCAGGCCGAAATCGGCATCGTGTTCCTCTTCTGGTGCGCGGCCTCGGTGGTGGGCGGCGTCCTCTACGGTGCCATGCACCGGGCCGTTTCCCCGATCCTCCTGTTGCTGGGGATGTCAGCGCTGACGGTCCCGATGGCCTTCGCGACCGACGTCTGGACGCTCAGCCTGCTCGCGTTGCTGCCGGGTCTGCTGTGCGCGCCGGTGTTGTCCGCGGCCTCGGAAAAGGTGGCCGAACTGGTGGATGAAAGCCGGCGTGGCGAGGCGATGGGCTGGTACGGGTCATCGCTCACCGGCGGAGTGGCCCTGGGCGCGCCGCTTGCCGGGCTGTTCATTGACCTCATCGGCCCGTCGGCCGGCTTCGTCTCAGTGGGGTTGGCGGGCGTGGCCCTCTGCCTGGTGGGACTGGCCCTGCAACAGGTCCGGCGCAGCCGCCTGGCCCGCGTCTGAACGCGGGCCTGCCGCCATTGCGCCACTCCGGGCACGCGCCCGGGCTTTGTGAACGGCAAATCCTGCGGACGGAAAATAACGACGCCGGCGGGCGGACCTGGGTGGTCCGCCCGCCGGCGTTGTCCTGGCTGACGGGTGCTTAGTTGACGGGGCCGGTGTACTTCTCGCCCGGGCCCTTGCCCGGCGCGTCCGGGATGATCGATTCTTCGCGGAAGGCCAGCTGAAGCGAACGGAGTCCGTCGCGCAACGGTCCAGCGTGCTGTGAGCCGATTTCGGGCGCCGCTGCGGTCACCAGACCGGCGAGGGCGGTGATCAGCTTGCGGGCCTCGTCCAGGTCCTTGAGGTCCTGGGCATTTTCCTCGGCGGCGAGGCCGAGCTTTACCGCGGCGGCGCTCATCAGGTGCACGGCGGCCGTGGTGATGACCTCGATGGAGGGGACTTCCGAGATGTCGCGGATCTGCTGCGAGACGTCCGCCTGGGCTGCCGCGGGCTCGAAGACGTGGGAATTACTATCTGAAGTGCTCATGCTGGTAAGCTTGTCACAGACCGACTAAATGTCGTTATTCTCAAGCTTTTATAGAATGCAGTGTTCTGACTGGCAGTGCTTGTCACTGAAGTTGGCGCCCGGCGACGCATACGTGCGTTGAACGGGTGTCTTTCTGTAGAGTTGGCTTTAGTTTGCAAGCGGAGTTCTCTCCCACCCGCGTCAGCCGCGAAACTTCCTTCGGGAAGCCCCTCCTGTCCAGGAGTCAAGGTTGCCGGGTACCTGGTCGGGCACTACCTCGGACTCCGGTCCGCAGGAAGTGCATGTTGCCCCCTTGAGGGCGGCAGTTCCGATCTCGAGGCCTTCGATTGCTCCGGCAATTGGGGGCCTTCTCTTTTTGCCGGTGGAATACCCCTCACGAACACAGGAGCTTTAACATTAGCGAGCCAAGAATCAATGAGCGTATCCGCGTCCCCGAGGTGCGGCTGGTCGGCCCTGCAGGCGAACAAGTAGGAATTGTCCGTATTGAGGATGCCCTGCGTTTGGCTGCCGAGTCCGATCTTGATCTCGTTGAAGTTGCACCGCAGGCGAAGCCTCCGGTGTGCAAGCTGATGGACTTCGGCAAGTACAAGTACGAAGCCGCTGTCAAGGCACGCGAGGCCCGGAAGAACCAGACCAACACGGTCCTGAAGGAAATCCGTTTCCGCCTGAAGATCGACACCCACGACTACGAAACGAAGCGCGGACACGCGCTCCGGTTCCTCGGTGCCGGCGACAAGGTCAAGGCCATGATCCAGTTCCGCGGCCGCGAGCAGCAGCGCCCCGAGATGGGCATCCGCCTGCTCCAGCGCTTCGCCGACGACGTCGCCGAAGTTGGTGTGGTGGAGTCCAGCCCGCGCATCGATGGCCGCAACATGGTCATGGTGGTTGGCCCGCTGAAGAACAAAGCCGAAGCCAAGGCGGAGGCCCGCCGCGCAACGCAGCGCGCAGAAGCCAAGGCTGAGAACGAAGCCAAGGCTTCGGGACGCGTCGATGTCTCCGGTGGCAACGCCCCGCTGACCCAGACGCTGTCGGACCTCCTGCCGGAAGGCTACGTCGTATCGCCGGAGGCACCCGCAGCGGAGGCCCCCGTCGAAGAAGCCAAGGTTGAAGAGACCAAGGTCGAGGAAGCCAAGGTCGAAGAGACCAAGGTTGAAGAAGCCAAGGTTGAAGCGGCTCCGGTCGAAGAGACCAAGGCCGACGAGGCCCCCGCCCAGGACGTGCCGGCGGAAGCCGCACCGAAGGCAGCCGAGGAACCGGCAGCAGCGAAGGCTCCGGCGGCTCCGAAGGCGGCCGAGAAGCCGGCAGCAGCGAAGGCTCCGAAGGCGGCCGAGAAGCCGGCAGCAGCCAAGGCTCCCGCGGCTCCGAAGGCCGCTCCGGCCCCGGCAGCAGCGAAGGCTCCCGAGGAAAAGGCAGCCGCTCCGGCAGCAGCACCGAAGCCGGTTGCTGCTCCGAAGCCGGTACCCAGGCCCGCAGCGCCGAAGCCCGCCGCACGGCCGGCCGCCCCCCGGGCAGCCGCCAAGCCTGGCACCAAGAAGACCAACTAGTTCACGGCTGCCGGACAGCAATGTCCGGCAGCAGGCAACCAGCACGCCGCCCGCAGGGGTGGCTGCACGAAAGAGCTGCAGACTTTTCTGCGGATACGTAAGGAGATCGGTTCCCATGCCGAAGATGAAGACCCACAGCGGTGCTAAGAAGCGCTTCAAGCTGACCGGTACCGGCAAGCTGCGCCGCCAGCAGGCCAACCGCCGCCACTACCTCGAGCACAAGTCCTCCCGGCTGACCCGTCGCCTTGCCGGCGACAAGATCGTCTTCAAGGGCGACGCCAAGGTCATCCGGAAGATGCTCGGCATCTAAGTTCCAAGTTCTCTGACTGTTCGCCACCTGGCAGCAGTCAACTACCAAAAAGGCTTCTCAGGCCAGCCGGACCGTTCCGGCAGTAGACGCTTGGGATCAGAAATTTTCTAAGGAGTACGCACGTGGCACGTGTGAAGAGGGCGGTTAACGCCCACAAGAAGCGCCGGGTTATCCTCGAACGCGCAAAGGGTTACCGCGGACAGCGTTCACGCCTGTACCGCAAGGCAAAAGAGCAGCTGCTGCACTCGTTTGTGTACAGCTATGGTGACCGTAAGAAGAAGAAGGGCGACTTCCGCCGTCTTTGGATCCAGCGCATCAACGCTGCATCCCGCGCCAACGGCCTGACCTACAACCGCCTGATCCAGGGCCTGAAGGCCGCTGAGGTTGAGGTTGACCGCCGTATGCTGGCCGAGCTGGCCGTTTCCGACGCCAACGCCTTCGCCGCGCTGGTCAAGGTCGCCAAGGACTCGCTGCCTGCCGACACGTCCGCTCCGGCCGTCCAGGCTGAGGCTGCCCCGGCTCCCAAGGCTGCCAAGAAGGCTCCCGCGAAGAAGCCTGCTGCCAAGAAGGCCGCCGACGAGGCTGCAAAGTAGTTCCTCCCGCAGTTGAAAGACTGTCTCGTTCAAGAGCCGGCTGGAATAGCCACTAAGGTTCTTATATGAACGAAACCGGGCGCCCGCAAGACTTTCCACTCTCCAACCCCCGAGCTGATCGGATGAGGAAGGTGGCACAGCTTGCCGGGCGCCCGGCCCGTTTAAAGCGTCGCGAGTTCCTGGCCGAAGGCCCGCAGGCGGTCCGTGAGGCTTTGGTCCTGCACCGGAAGAGGATCGCCGCGGGGGAGCCCGGCATCGTCTATGAGGTGTACGCCACCGAGGCCTGCCTGGACCGCCACCCGGAGCTGGAGCAGCTGGCCGAGGGAACCCACGCGCACCTCGCAACCGACGAAGTGATCGCTGCGATGGCGGACACCGTCACCCCACAGGGCATCATTGCCGTCTGCGGCTTCCTGGACGTGAGCCTTGAGCACGTGCTCGACACCGGCCCGCGGCTGATTGCCGTCCTGTGCCAGGTCCGGGACCCCGGCAACGCAGGCACCGTGTTGCGGGCGGCCGACGCCGCCGGCGCCGACGCCGTCATCCTGACCGGCTCGAGCGTGGACATCTACAACCCCAAGGCCGTGCGGTCGACGGCGGGTTCCCTGTTCCATCTGCCCGTTGTCCTCGGCGCGGAGGTCGAGGAAGTCGTGGCCCGCTGCCGGGAGCGTGGCGTCGGCGTGCTGGCCGCGGACGGCAAGGGACAACTGGACCTGGACCGTCTCCAGGACGAGAACGCGGCCCGCCGCCTGGGGGCATCCGCCGCCGAATCGGTGTACGCGTTGGAACAGCCGACCGCCTGGCTCTTCGGCAACGAGGCCCAAGGCCTGTCCGAGGACGAGATCGCGCTGGCCGACCACCGGGTGGCCGTGCCGGTGTACGGGGAAGCGGAAAGCCTGAACCTCGGCACCGCAGCCACTGTCTGCCTGTACGCCAGCGCCCGCTCCCAGCAAACCCCCTAGCCGCTCAGCAGGAAACCAGCGGGTCCGGCAGGAATTCCTGTCCGAAAAACGCAGGCCAAACGAACGGCGGGGCCCACCGAATGGTGAGCCCCGCCGTCGTAGTGTCACTGTCGCCCCCACACAAAGTGTGCGGCCAGTGCCTTGAAGAATTAGGTGGTGGTCTTGTTGCGCCCTGTGATGGCGCCGTAGATGAACGCGGCCGCGAGGCCACCGACGATGGCCAGGAGCCAGGAACCGAGATTCCAGAATTCCATCTTGCCGCCGCCGAACAGCAGGTCCCCGATCCAGCCGCCAACAATCGCGCCGACGACGCCGAGCACGAGACTGGTAACCCAGCCGCCACCGACCCTGCCGGGCAAGAGTGCCTTGACGATTGCACCCACTATGAGTCCGAGAATGATCCAGCCAAGAAAGCCCATGTCTCCTCCTACATATTTTTCGGCATCCAAATTGTGAATACCGAATATGGCTTCAAGCTAACATAGGGCGGATTGCTTGTCAGCAGGGGACTACCCAATCGTTACGTGGCAGCGTTGGTCCCCGCCGCGGTTCGGCGCCGGCCCGGAAACCGGTACGGTATTCCTTGTGGGCGCTGGGTTCTTCCGGTGTTCGCATACACCCCGGAAGAACCCCATAAGGAGAAGCTCACGTGGCTGCAAATGGCGGTACCAAGGCGATTCTCGCGGCGCTGGCCGCAAACCTGACCATCGCCGTTTTGAAGTTCGTCGCCTACTTTCTGACGCTGTCCTCGTCCATGCTGGCCGAGGCGATTCACTCCCTCGCAGACTCCGGCAACCAGCTGCTGCTCCTGCTCGGCGGCAAACGCGCAAAGCGGGAAGCCAGCCCCGAGCACCCCTTCGGCTACGGCCGCGAGCGTTACATCTACGCCTTCATCGTTTCGATTGTGCTTTTCAGCGTCGGCGGCCTGTTCGCACTGTACGAGGCCTGGGGAAAAATCCAGCACCCGCACGCCATCGAAGGTGACTTCTGGTGGGTGCCGCTGGCCGTCCTGATCGGCGCGATCATTGCCGAGTCCTTCTCGTTCCGGACAGCGATCATCGAATCCAACCCCCTGCGTGGGAAGCAGAGCTGGGTTAAGTTCATCCGCAACGCCAAGCAGCCGGAACTCCCGGTGATCCTGCTCGAGGACTTCGGCGCCCTCGTGGGCCTGGTGTTCGCGCTCTTCGGCGTGGGCCTGACGCTCCTGACCGGGAACGGCATCTGGGACGCCCTCGGCACCGCGATGATCGGTCTGCTGCTCGTGGCGATCGCCGTGGTGCTGGCCATGGAAACCAAGTCCCTGCTGCTGGGCGAGTCGGCCACCCGCGATGACGTCGCCAAGATCCGCAGCGCGATCGAGGCCGGCGGCACCAGCATCATTCACCTCAAGACCATGCACCTTGGCCCCGAGGAGCTGCTGGTGGCGGCCAAGATCAGCATCGGCCGCTCGGACTCGGGCCAGGACATTGCGAAGGCGATTGATGACGCGGAGGTCCGGGTCCGGGAAGCCGTCCCGATTGCCCGGGTCATCTACCTGGAACCGGATGTGCAGCGCGTCAGCGCCCCCTGAGCCGCCCAGCCCACAGGGAGAACAGAAGCCCATAGGGAGAACGGCAGCCGCCAGATGGAACGGCAGCCCCTCAACAAAACAGCAGTCCTGCCCAGTGCATCACTGGACAGGACTGCTGTTCTATTTACAGCATCTGCACCCTGCTGCCGCGGCCTCTTCCTCTGCCGTTGGCGGGGTACCGCGGCCGCGCCTGTTCGGCCGCAGCTGTTCTGGCGGGTGGCGGGGTGGCTAGGAGGCCAGCGGCCGCCGGCGTTCCACTGCGCCGCTGAAGGCGGCGACCCCGAGACCCAGCACGGCCAGGACGGCGCCCACGAGCGCGGGGGCGACGTAGCCCCAGCCCCAGGCGATCACCAGGCCGCCCAGGAAGGCACCGAGCGCGTTGGCGACGTTGAGCGCAGCATGGTTCAGCGAGGAGGCCAGCGACGGTGCATCAGGGGACGCATCGAGCAGCCTGGTCTGCAGGGCGGGAACGAGCATGGACCCGGCGGCGCCAACGACGAACACCATGACCAGCGCGGACCAGGCCCAGTGGACGCCCACGGCATAAACCACGAGTGCCACCGCCGTGCCGGGCAGGACCCAGTAAATCGTGCCCATGACGGACTTGTCGGCGATCCGGCCGCCAACGATGTTGCCCACCACCATGCCCACGCCGTACAGGGCCACGACCAGCGGCAGCCAGGCCGCCGGGAGGCCGGCGACGGAGGTCATGGTGTGCGAAATGTAGGTGTAGGTCGCGAAGAACCCGCCGAAGCCGACGATGCCGACCAGGATGGCAAGCCACACCTGCAGCCGCTTGAGCGCGCCGAGCTCCCTGCGGAAGCTGGCATCGGCGTGCGGTTTCTGAAACGGGACGAACTTCCACAGCATGAACAGCGTAATGATGCCGATCAGGCCCACCAGCAGGAACAGCAGCCGCCACCCGTAGCTCTGGCCCAGCCAGGTGGCGAAGGGGACGCCAATGACGTTGGACACCGTCAGCCCGGCCATGACCATCGAAATGGCCCAGCCCCGCTTGGTCGGCGCCACCAGGGAGGCGGCAATCACGGCCGCAACCCCGAAGAAGGCGCCGTGGGGGAGTCCCGCGGCGAACCGGGACACCAGCATGGAGCCGTAGTCCGGGGCGAGGAAGGAACTGAGGTTGGCGATGCTGAAGAAAAGCATGAGCCCGAGGGCCAGATACTTCCGCGGGAGTTTGGCCCCGACCGCGGCCAGCACCGGCGCGCCAATCACGACGCCGAGGGCGTAGGCCGAAATCAGGTGACCTGCCTCGGGCGTGCTGATGTTCAGGCCCTGTTCGATCTCCTTGAGCAGGCCCATCATGGTGAATTCCGTGGTGCCGATGCCAAAGCCGCCCATCGCGAGGGCAATGATTGCCAAGGCAACGTGACGGGTGCCGGACTTGGTCGGCGCCGGGGCGTGTGTGGTGGTTGTCATTCGTCTTTTCGGAGAGATTTTCCGGGAGAGGCCGGATGGATCGGACAGATAAATATGCTTTTAAGAACCGGGAGGGGACGCCGAATATTCCGGAAGGTATCGTGGCGGCCGCCTCCACCATTGTCCCCTACCGGCCCCGGCCCCGCCCCGGCCTCCGGGCGCCGGACCCTGCGCCCGCCTTAGACTTGAGGGCGTGACTGGACTCATAGGCGTCGTTGGCGGCGCAGTAGTGGACTCCCTGGCCGACCCGGGCATGCTCCTTGTGGCCCGGCGCACAGCGCCGCCGCAGTTTGCCGGAATGTGGGAGTTCCCGGGCGGAAAAGTCGAACCAGGCGAGGCCGCCGAGGACGCCCTGCACCGCGAGCTCCGGGAAGAACTGGGCGTGCTGGTGCGGCTCGGGGCGGAGCTGCCCGCGGAAACCGCCGCGGGCTGGCCGCTCAACGCGAAGGCGGCGATGAGGGTCTGGTTCGCGGAGCTCGTGCAGGGAGAACCCCGGCCGCTGGAGGACCATGACGAATTGCGCTGGCTCGACCTCCGCAATCCGGCAGGGGTCCTGGACCTGCCGTGGATCCCGGCGGACCTCCCCATCGTCGAGGCCCTCCTGGCGGCTGTGCAGGCCACCGGGTCGCGCGGAGTGGAAGCGGGCCTGGGCCGCTGACCGGACTCGCCGCCGCGCTTCGGGAGCCCGCCTCTCGCCAAACGGTCAGGCATGTGCCTACTCTGATCCCAACCGAGAGGAGTGGCCCGTGCAGGTCGGTGTCGGACGAGAGCAGCGAGCCGGAGAACGCCGCGTCGCGGCCACACCGGAGACGGCCCGGCAGCTGACGGCGCTCGGGCTCCATCTCCTGGTCGAGAGCGGTGCCGGCACCGAAGCAGGCTTCGCCGACGCCGCCTTCAAGGAGGCCGGCGCGACGGTCATCTCCGAGCTCCCGTTGGAGGCCCTGGACGTCCTGCTGCATGTCCGCCCGCTCACCCCGGAGGCCGCGGCCCGGCTGCGGCCCGGCACCGTCACCATCGGGCTGGCATCGCCGTCCTCGGAGCTGCCGACCGTCCGGACACTCGCCGCTGCCGGGATCACCTCGTTCGCCCTGGAGCTGCTTCCGCGGATCTCCCGGGCGCAGTCCATGGATGCGCTCAGCTCCCAGTCCCTGGTCACGGGCTACCGCGCCGTGCTGGAAGCCGCCGTCCGCTACCCGCGGTTCTTCCCGCTCTACATGACCGCCGCCGGTACCATCCCGCCGGCGAGGGTGCTCGTCCTTGGGGCCGGCGTCGCCGGGCTGCAGGCGATCGGCACGGCAAAGCGGCTCGGCGCCCGGGTCTCGGCCAACGACATCCGGGCCGCCTCCGCCGAGGAAGTCGCCTCGATGGGCGGCACGTTCATCAACCTGGACATCGATGCGGCGGCAGACGGAACCGGAGGCTACGCCCGTGCCCTCGGTGAGGACCGGGCGCAACGCCAGCGCAGCCTCCTGGCCCCGCATGTCGCGGCGGCGGACGTCCTGATCACGACGGCGGCCATCCCCGGCCGGGCCGCTCCCTTGCTGGTGACCACCGCCATGGTGGCCGGCATGCGGGCAGGGTCTGTCGTCGTCGACCTCGCCGCGGAGTCCGGAGGCAACGTCGAAGGCGTGATCGCCGGTCAGGACGTGCAGGTGCCGGTCGACGGCGGATCGGTCACGCTCGTGGGTTTGCAGGACGCGGCATCCGCCATGCCCTCGGACGCGTCCCGGCTTTTCGCCCGGAACGTCAGCAACTTCCTCGCGCTCATGACCGACTGCGGCTCGGTGGCCCCGGACTTCGACGACGATGTGGTCGCCGGAACGTGCCTGACCCACGGCGGCACGGTGCGGCACGCCCCCACCGCGGAAGCATTGGAAAGGGAGGCGTGATGGGCCCCGTCGCGTTGCTGACCGTGGTGGTGCTCGCGGTGTTCGTTGGCTTCGAAGTCGTCTCCAAGGTCACCAGCAAACTGCACACACCGCTCATGTCCGGCGCCAACGCCATCCACGGCATCATCCTGGTCGGCGCCATCATCGTCGCCGGACAGGCCAGTGACCCGTGGGTCCTCGGCGTCGCGCTCCTGGCCGTCGTCCTGGCCACCGTCAACCTGGTGGGCGGCTTTGTGGTCACGGACCGGATGCTGGAGATGTTCAGCGCCCACAAACGGACACGCATCCCCGCCCCAAGCGGCGCCGCCAAGGCTGGCGGAACCGCGGGCGAAGGACACCCCGGTGAGGGGAGCTCCGCCGACGCGGCGGGGGAGTCCAAATGAGCCTCCTGAGCCCCGAATGGACAGCCCTGCTCTACCTTGTGGCCGCCGTCTGCTTCATCCTGGCACTCAAGGGCCTCAGCTCGCCACGAACTGCCCGCCGCGGCAACGCCATCGGCGCGGCCGGGGCGCTGCTCGCCGTCGTCACCGTCTTCCTCTCCGCGCGGCTGGAAAATGTTCCACTCATCCTCGCGGCCATCGCCGTGGGCTCCGCGATTGCCTTCCCCGTGGCGCGCCGGGTGCAGATGACCCAGATGCCCCAACTCGTGGCGCTCTTCAACGGCGTCGGGGGCGGGGCCGCGGCGCTCGTCGCCGTACTGGAACTTGGCCACCAGGAAGATCCCTGGGTCCGCCTGGCCGTGGTCTTCACCATGCTGGTGGGCGCCGTATCCTTCGCCGGCTCCGCAGTGACCGTGGGCAAGCTGCAGGAGCTCATCAGCACCCGTCCGCTGCTGTTTCCCGGGATGCCCTGGGTGATGGGGGCCGTCCTGCTGGGGGCGGTCATCTCAGGAGCTCTGGTGGTCCTGACCGGGTCGCTGGGCTGGTCGCTCGCATTGCTGGGCCTGGGCCTCGCCGCAGGGCTGCTCCTGGTGCTGCCCGTGGGCGGGGCGGACGTGCCGATCGTGATCTCCCTGCTGAATGCCTTCACGGGGCTGGCGGTGGCAGCGTCCGGCGTGGTCCTGGGCAATGTCCTGCTGCTGGTCGCCGGGACGCTCGTGGGCGCGAGCGGCACCATCCTGACCAAGGTCATGGCCTCGGCCATGGGGCGCGGAGTCGGCGGAATCATGTTCGGGGCGTTCAAGGGCGGCTCGACGGCGGGTTCGACCGCCCTGAGCGACCGGCCAGTGCGTTCCTCGTCCCCGGAGGACATTGCCGTCCAGCTCGGCTACGCCCAGCGGGTGGTGATCGTTCCCGGTTATGGGCTCGCCGTGGCCCAGGGCCAGCACACTGTGGCGGAGCTTGCCACGGCACTGGGCGCCCGCGGAGTGGACGTCGTGTTCGCCATCCATCCCGTGGCGGGACGCATGCCCGGCCACATGAACGTGCTGCTGGCAGAGGCCAACGTGCCGTACGAGTCACTGCGGGAGCTCGCGGAAGTCAATCCCGAATTCGCGACCACGGACATCGTTCTGGTAGTCGGGGCCAATGACGTCGTCAACCCGGCGGCCAAGTCCTCGCCGGGTTCGCCGATTTACGGGATGCCGATCCTGGAAGTGGTGCAGGCCCAACAGGTCGTGTTCCTGAAGCGGTCTATGCGCCCGGGGTTTGCCGGCATCGAGAATGAGCTCCTGCACGATCCCAAGACGACGCTCCTTTTCGGGGACGCCAAGGATTCGCTGGCCAGGGTGCTCGGCGCAGTCAAGGCGCTCTAGGCATCCTGCGCCCGGCGGCTCAGGGCATTTTCCGCTCCGGCTGACTGCGCAGGGGAGCACATGGCTCTGTGTGCTTGAGGTGGAGCTGGCTTCAAAACAGTGTGGGCTGGGCGGCGTCGGAACGGGCCGTGCCGGAACGGATGGCGCCGGCGTGGCGTGGGTTTGCGTGCCCCGCGGTGTCCGGGATGCTCCCGGCCGGGTACTGGGCTTCTTCCTCCCGGGCGTTGTCATGGTCGCTGCCCCCGTCCAGGTCCCGGTGGCTGAAGCCCTGCGAGCCGGAGAAGCCGTGCAGGTCCTTGAAATACCGGACCCGCCCTGCCAGCCAGGCGCGGTATTCCTTGGATGCGTACGACCCGCTGCCGTACAGGCGGCGGTACTTTCCCGCCAGGTGCGGATGTTCCCGGGCGATCCACTGCATGAACCATTCACGGGTGCCCGGCTTCAGGTACAGCGCACCGGCCGTGACCCCTGTGGCACCGGCCGCCGCGAGGGCCCCGAAGAGGGAGTCGAGGGCGTCGTCGCTGTCGGAGAGCCACGGCAGGATGGGCATGGCCATGACGCCGCAGGGCAGGCCCGCTTCCCGCAGACGGGAGATGAGCTTCAGCCGGGCACGTGGCCCAGGCGTGCCCGGTTCCACGGCTTCCGACAGCTGCTCGTTGGTCATGGCCAGCGAGATGCCCACGCCCACCGGCACCTGGGCCGCGGCATGCTTCAGCAGCGGGATGTCCCGGGCAAGGAGCGTGCCCTTGGTGAGGATGGACAGGGGAGTGCCGGAATCGGCGAGGGCACCGATGATGCCGGGCATGAGCTGGTAGCGGCCCTCGGCGCGCTGGTACGGGTCAGTGTTGGTGCCGAGGGCCACGTGCTCGTGCCGCCAGGAGGGCTTGGCCAGCTCCTTGCGCAGGATCTCGGCGGCGTTGATCTTGACCACCACCTGGCTGTCGAAGTCCAGTCCGGCGTCGAAGTCCAGATAGGTGTGGCTCTTGCGCGCGAAGCAGTAGACGCAGGCGTGGCTGCAGCCGCGGTAGGGGTTGACGGTCCAGTCGAACGGCATCCGCGAACCGGCGACCACCTTGTTGAGCACCGATTTGGCGGTGACCTCATGGAAGGTGATCCCGGCAAACTCCGGGGTGGAAACCGTCCGCACGAGTCCGGCCAGGGGCAGCAGGGCAGCCGTGGGCGAAGCGGCGGCCGGGGAATCGCCGCGCTCAAGTGCTTGTGCGTCCCATCTCATGCCTACATTCGAATATATGTTCGACTGAATGTCAAGGATGCTGACGGGCGAGGCGGCGGCCGGTTGCAGCATGGGGCGGCCTGCGCAGCTGCGGGATCGAGGCTTACGAAGCCAGCCGCTCACGGGCGTTGTGATCAGGGCCGGTTGGTTCAGTGGCGCGTTTGGTCTGGGTGACCTCGGCCCACACCGCATCGAGGGAGAGTCCGAGGACGCCGGCGATAGCGGCGATGGTCGGGAAGGCGGGGGTCGCTACGCGGCCCGTCTCGATCTTCCGGAGGGTTTCCGGTGAGACGCGTGCATCGAGCGCGATGTCGAGCATCGAGCGTCCCCCCCTGGCGCGGCGCAACAGGGCGCCGAGGCGCTGTCCGCGCTCGATCTCTGCGAATGTGAGGGGCAACCTGACCATGGCTTCGATTATACCGGGATAATATGACCGGTATAGTTATTGGACGCGTGAGAAAGGCGCCGCATGATCGAGATCCTGAATCCCACCGAACTTGCCCGGGCCAAAGAAGCAGGCGCCCTTGTCGCTGACATCCTGCAGACGCTGAAGAACCGCAGCACGGTCGGCGCGAACCTCCTGGACCTCGACCGATGGGCGCAGGCCATGATCGCCGAGGCTGGTGCGCAGTCCTGTTACGTCGACTACGAGCCGTCCTTCGGCCGCGGGCCGTTCGGACACTACATCTGCACGGCCGTCAACGACGCCGTGCTCCACGGACTCCCACGCGACTACACGCTGGCCGATGGCGACCTGCTGACACTCGACCTCGCCGTCTCCAAGCGGGGAGTCGCAGCAGACTCCGCCATCAGCTTCATCGTGGGCGGCTCAAAGCCCCCGGAAGGCGTCGCGATGATCAGCGCGACCGAGCGCGCGTTGAGCGCAGGGATAGCCGCTGCCCGGCCCGGAGCCAGGATCGGCGACATCTCCCATGCCATCGGCTCAGTCCTTGGCGAGGCGGGGTACCCGATCAACACCGAGTTCGGGGGCCATGGCATCGGATCGACCATGCACCAGGACCCGCACATTCCCAACACCGGACGGCCAGGCCGTGGCTACAAGCTGCGCCCCGGGCTGCTGCTCGCCCTGGAGCCATGGGTCATGGCCGACACCGCTGAACTCATCACCGACGCCGACGGGTGGACGCTCCGAAGTGCGACCGGCTGCCGGACTGCACACAGTGAGCACACGATCGCCATCACCAACGACGGGGCCGAAATCCTCACCCTGCCGACGCGGACAGACGCGTGAGGCCGGAGCGACACCTGCCCTGGCGGCCAAGTGTGGACGGGGCCGGGTTAAGGGTGCCGCGGGGGTGGCGCCTTGCCGGGCAGTGGAAGGGCGTTGTTAGGCTGGGGCGATGATTCTCCTGACCGGGTTCGAGCCATTTGGCGGCGATACGGCCAATCCGTCGTGGGCAGCGGCCCGTTCGGCGGCACGGCTGCTCCAATCCGAAGGGCTGGATGTCCAGGCGGTGGAATTGCCATGCGTCTTCGGCGAGTCGGCCAAGGTGCTGGCGGAGGCCCTCGAGCGTTTCACGCCGGAGCTTGTGCTGTGCGCCGGCCAGGCCGGCGGGAGGGCGCGCATCTCGCTGGAACGGGTGGCCATCAATTGTGACGACGCCCGGATTCCGGACAATGCCGGCAATCAGCCCGTGGACGAACCCGTAGTCCCGGGCGGACCGGCAGCCTATTTCACGTCGCTGCCCGTCAAGGCGGCGCTCGCGGCGTTGACCGCAGAGCAGATCCCGGCCGAAGTGTCCCAAAGTGCCGGGACCTATGTCTGCAACCACGTCTTCTACACGCTCATGCACGCCCTGCGGCTACGCCCGGGCACCAGGGGAGGCTTTGTCCACGTCCCCTACCAGGACACGCAGCTTCCGGCCGGAAGCAGTGCCCCCTCGCTGCCGGCCGCCCAGATGGCGGCGGCGCTCGCCGTCGTCGTGCGCACTGCGCTGGCGACGACGGCGGATCTCAAGCTCGCTGCCGGCGCAACCCACTAGCCCAGCCGGTCATCCGCCGCCCGAAGCGGTGGCGGCCGCCGTCGGCGACGCGAGACAACTACTCCAACAATTACTGGACAATCAGTCCAGCAGTTCCCAGACGACGCCGATCGTGGCGGTGACGCCCGACTCGCCGGCCTCGACAGTGAGTGAGGCTACCGCCGCTTCCCGCTGCATCTTCGCCACGGGGATCGGCGCCTGGAAGCCGGTGTGCTGAGTGAGGGACAGGACCCTGCCAAGCCCGGTTCCTGCGAGGGCGGCGTAATGCTCGGCGGTGGTGCGGGCGTCCTGCCAGGCGGCCTCCCGGGCCCGGGCTTCCACGGCCGAGGGGTCGGCGAAGCCGAGGGTCAGCCCGTTCAGCCGGACGGCGTCGCCGCCGGCAGCAACCGCCGCGGCAAGGATCTGCGAGGACGCGGACAACTCGCGGATCCTGACGGTGAGCGTGCTGGAGGCCAGATAGCCGGTCACGGTCTGGCCCTGGCCATCCTGCCAGTTCAGCTCGGCCCGGACGTTCAGCCCCGAGGTGGATAAGTCCGCGCTGTCCACGCCGTGCTGCCGGAGCTCCGACGTGATGGCGGCCGACCGCGTTCCGGCCTCGCCGTAGGCCTCGGCCACGGTCTCGCGGCGGCATTCAACGCCGATCGACACGGTCAGCAGGTCCGGCACCGCCTCGGCGCTGCCGGTTCCTGCAACGGAGATGCTTCGGGGGCTGTCTGTCATGTCAGGCCTCGTAACGTTCGGGGGCGGTGCCCATTCTGCGGTGCGTGCGTGGGATGGGTCCGGGCAGGCCGGGCCGGGGGTAGCCGCCCGCTTCCAGGCCGGCATGGCGCTCGAAGATGTTGGCGCTGCCCGGGTTGCCCGTGCGCCAGAGGGACCAGCCGGCGGCTATGAAGTACAGCGGAAGGAAGGGCAGCCCGAGGCACCAGGCGTATTGGGTGCTGTGGCGCTCTTCGTGGCCCAGTAGCACTGGATTGGCGCGGGCGGATTCCGGTCCGGCGCGGAAGAGGATCACGTTGCCCACGGTGAAGGCCGCAGCAAACGGCAACCGCCAGCGGTAGCGGCCCGCGATCAGCAATCCGCGCGGACCGGAGCTGACGGTTGTCCGCGCACAGGCTGCCAGCAGCAGGCCCAGCAGGGTGGAGCCGTTGAGCAGGTTGGCGATCTGGCGACGCCGTTGTCCGGGCGTCATGAGGCCATGGTAACCGGGGGTGTGCCCGGCAGTCAGGGGTCCGCCGGGATGTCCCGTGCCCTTGGAATCCCGGCGTTGGCGTGCCCAGGTGCAGCCGGCACCGCTGCGTCACGTGCGGGGCGGCCGTGCCATGCCGCCGACGGCCGTCTACTAGACTGGGGACAGTGACCACAAGCCTTGCCGAGAACCTGCGCCGTGCCCTGTGCCCGGCGCACGCTGTTGGCATGATCCGACTCGTAGCTAAGAACAGTAGATGACTGAAACTTTGCCGGACGCAGCCGTCCCGAATCCTCTGGATGAAGCCGCCATTACCGCCGCCGTAGACCAGGCCGTTGCCGCCATCGCCGCCGCCGCGACCCTCGATGAACTCAAGGCCGTGCGCCTCGCCCACACGGGCGAGAAGTCCGCCCTGAGCCTCGCCAACCGTGAGATCGGCGCGCTGCCCAAGGACCAGAAGGCCGCCGCCGGCAAGCTCATGGGCGCCTCGAGGGGACGGGTCAACAAGGCGCTCGCGGACCGCACGGTCGCGCTCGAGGCCGAGAACGACGCGCGGATCCTCGTCGAAGAGACCGTGGATGTCACGGCAGCGCCGCGCCGGCGCACGGCCGGTGCACGGCACCCGCTGTCCACGCTGCAGGACCGCGTGGCGGACATCTTTGTCGGCATGGGTTGGGAAATCGCCGAAGGGCCCGAGGTCGAGTCCGAATGGTTTAACTTCGATGCCCTGAACTTCAAGCCGGACCACCCCGCCCGCGACATGCAGGACACGTTCTTCGTGGAGCCGCCCGAGGCCCACCTGCTCATGCGCACGCACACCTCGCCGGTGCAGGTCCGCTCCATGCTGGAACGGGAGCTGCCCATCTATGTGCTGTGCCCGGGCAAGGTGTTCCGCACGGACGAGCTCGACGCGACGCACACCCCCGTGTTCCACCAGTTCGAGGGCCTGGCCATCGACAAGAACCTGAGCATGGCGGACCTCCGCGGCACCCTGGAGCACTTCGCACGCCAGATGTTCGGCGCGGAAGCCCAGATCCGGCTGCGGCCCAACTACTTCCCGTTCACCGAGCCCTCCGCGGAGCTGGACATCTGGCACCCGGGCGCCAAGGGCGGCCCCAGCTGGATCGAGTGGGGCGGCTGCGGCATGGTCAACGCCAACGTCCTGCGCGCGGCCGGGATCGACCCGGACATCTATTCAGGCTTTGCCTTCGGCATGGGCATCGAACGCACCCTCATGTTCCGCAACGAGGTTGGCGACATGCGCGACATGATTGAAGGCGACGTACGTTTCAGCGAGCACTTCGGGATGGAGATCTAACAGTGCGTATCCCACTTTCATGGCTGCGCGAATTCGCGCAGGTACCGGCCGAAGCGACGGCCGAAGACGTCATGGCCGAGCTCGTCAAGGTCGGGCTCGAAGAAGAAGCAGTCCACCGGCCCACGGACGCCGTCCAGGGTCCGATCGTGGTGGGCCAGGTGCTCAGCATCGTCAAGGAACCCCAGTCCAACGGCAAGACCATCAACTGGTGCCAGGTCCGGGTCGTCCCCGAGGGCAGTGAGCAGACCCTGACCGGCGCCGGCATCGATCCCTCCGGCGTGCAGGGCATCATCTGCGGCGCCCACAACTTCGTGGAAGGCGACAAGGTGGTGGTCACCCTCCCAGGCGCCGTGCTGCCGGGCGACTTCCGGATCTCCGCGCGCAAGACCTACGGGCACCTCTCTGCCGGCATGATCGCCTCCGTCCGCGAACTCGGCATCGGGGAGGACCACGACGGCATCCTGGTGCTGTCCCGGATCGGCCTCGACCCGGAACTGGGCACCGACGCGATGGAACTGCTCGGCCTCTACGACCAGGCCGCCGAAATCAACGTCACCCCTGACCGCAGCTACTGCTTCTCCATCCGCGGTGCGGCCCGTGAATACGCGCACGCCACCGGCACCGTGTTCACGGACCCGGTCTCCAAGGTCCAGGTTCCGCAGTCGCTCTCCGGCGGCTACGGCGTCAAGCTCAACGACGACGCCCCCATCTACGGCAAGCCCGGCTGCGACCGTTTCGTGGCACGCACCGTGCGCGGTGTCGATGCCACCCGGCCCACCCCGCCGTGGATGACCTCCCGTCTCCGGCTCGCCGGCATCCGGTCCATCTCCCTGCCGGTGGACATCTCCAACTACGTCATGCTCGAGCTCGGGCAGCCGAACCACTGCTATGACCTGGACAAGCTGGCCGGCGACATCGTGGTCCGGCGGGCCACTGCGGGGGAGAAGATCACCACCCTGGACGACAAGGAGCGCACGCTCGACGTCGAGGATCTGCTGATCACGGACGAATCCGGGCCCATCGGAATCGCCGGTGTCATGGGCGGTGCCCACACCGAAGTCTCGGACACCACCACGAACGTCCTGGTCGAGGCCGCGCACTTCGACGAGGTCTCGATCGCCCGTGCCCGGCGCCGGCACAAGCTGCCCTCCGAGGCGTCCAAGCGCTTCGAACGCGGCGTGGACTGGCAGGTGGCCGACGTGGCCGCCCAGCGTGTGGTGGACTTGCTGGTCGAACTCGCCGGCGGAACGGCCGACGAGGCCGGGACCGACGTCGGGACCGCGCCGGACGCCGTCACCATCGAACTGCCGGCAGAGTACGCGGCAGCCCGGATCGGGATCGACTTCACCGAGGAACAGATCCTGACCTCGCTCGAGGACCTCGGCGCCGTCGTTGCCAAGACCGGCAACGGCTACACGGTGACCGCCCCGAGCTGGCGCCAGGACCTCGAGACCAAGGACGACCTCACCGAGGAAATCGCCCGGCTGGTTGGCTACGACAAGATCCCGGCGACCCTGCCTGTGGCGCCCCCGGGCCGTGGCCTGACCCGCGTCCAGCAGCAGCGCCGCCGCCTGATCCAGGCCCTCGCCGACGCCGGACTCACCGAGGTGCTGGCGTATCCGTTCGTCTCGAAGGCCGCCAATGACACCTTTGGCGTCCCCGCCGAAGGTGCGGAGCGCAAGGCCCTCAAGCTGGCCAACCCGATCAGCGAGGAGCACGGCTTCCTGCGGACCTCCGTCCTGCCGGGCCTGATCGAGGTTGCCAAGCGCAACCACTCCCGCGGCTTCCGCGACCTCGCCCTTTTCGAGGCCGGGCTCGTGTTCCTGCCGGGCGAGAAGCTTGGCACCTCCGCGATTCCGCCGCTCGGCGTCAAGCCCGGCGACGACGTGCTCGATGCCCTGTACGACGGCGTCCCGGACCAGCCGCTGCACCTCGCCGCCGTGCTCACGGGGCACGACTCTCCCGCTGCCCCGGGCCACGCCCCGCGGGCCTGGGACTGGGCGGATGCGGTGGACATCGCCCGGATCGCCGGCGACGTGATCGGCGTCGAGCTCCTGGTCACGCAGGGCCGGCATCAGGCCTTCCACCCGGGCCGGGCGGCGCAGCTTGAACTGCGCACCGGCGAAGTGGTGGGCTACGCCGGCGAGCTGCACCCGAAGCTGCTGGCGGCGCACGACATGCCGGCCCGTTCCGTGGCACTGGAACTGAACGCCGACGCCCTCTTCGAGGCAGCCGCCGACGTGATCGTGGCCCGGCACATCTCGACGTACCCGGTGGCCACGCAGGACGTGGCCCTGGTGGTGGCGCAGGACGTCCCGGCCGGGGAGGTGCTGGCTGCGCTGCGTGAAGGCGCCGGCGAACTGCTCGAGGACGTCGCGTTGTTCGATGTCTACGCGGGCAAGGGCATCGAGGAAGGCAAGAAGTCGCTGGCGTTCAGCCTGCGCTTCCGCGCCGACGACCGCACCCTGACGGCGGACGAGGCCTCGGAGGCCCGTGAAGGTGCCGTGGCCGCCGCCCACGAACGATTCGGAGCGGTGCAGCGCTGAGGACTGCGCTGGTCACAGCGCAGACGTTTCTGAAAGGGGCGGGTCATGGCATCACACCTTGTTGTGGGTGCCTGCCCGCCCTTTCGCGTTCCCGGCGACCCCCGTGTTCCCAGGGACCTGGGGGCGACAGTGGACGCGGCACCAGCCCTTTACCCGGAACCGGAGCTGGAACGCGACTCCCGCTCCCTGCTGGACGGGGCCGAACTCGTCCGGGCCCGGGCCATGACCCCGCGGACCCGGGAGGACTTCCTGCACGGGCGGCTCGCGCAGCGCCGGTTCGCCGCCGGCCTGCTCGGCGTTCCGGCGTCGGACCTCACCGCGTGGTACAGCTGCCCTCGGTGCGGCACCGGCGCGGACATCTCACACGGCCGGCCCGGCTACCTGCTCCGGGGCCAGGCGGCGCCGCTGCTGCTGAGCCTGTCCCGTGCGGCCGGCTGGACGCTTCTGGCCGGGGTCGTGGACCCGGACCCGGGCGAGCACCTGGGCATCGACGTCGAGAATCCTGCCCGGGCGGACTTCGACGGGTTCGACGACGTCGTGTTGACCCCGGCGGAACAACGGCACCTCGCCGGGTTGGGCGGCATCGCGCTGCTGCAGGGCAGGGCGCGCCTGTGGGCGCGCAAGGAGGCCTGGCTCAAAATGCTGGGCACCGGGCTGCAGACGGCCCCGGACACCCTCGATGTGCTGGCGCCAACAGTGAACGGCCGCGCAGGGCTCCGGGACCTGCCGCCGGCAGAGACGGGCCTGCCCGCTGACCTCGTGGCAGCCGTCGCCCTGGCGGTCCTTCCCTAGTCAGGGCTCCGGCCCCTGATCAGATCTTGGGCGGCGTTGCCTGCGGGAGCGGCGGCAGGGCGTCGGCGAACAGCCAGGGGTGCAACAAGGCCTCTGCGTCCAGGCCCGTCGTGTGGGCGGCCGCGACGATGAAGTCGGCGGTGGTCACGGTGCCGTGCCGGAAGCGGTCCGTCCAGTCGTGCAGCAGAGCGAAGAACGCCAGGTCGCCGCAGCGTACCCGCAGGGCGTGCAGGGCCAGGGCGCCGCGTTTGTAGACCCGGTCGTCAAACATCAGTTCGGGGCCGGGGTCGCCCACCATCAGGTCCTGCGGGGCAGCGGCGAGCTTGCGCCAGGCGGCGCGCGCGCGGGCAGCCGCCGACATGATGCCGGCCTCTTCAGACCAGATCCATTCCGCGTAGCAGGCAAAGCCCTCGTGCAGCCAGATGTCCTTCCAGGTCGCAGTAGTCAGGGAGTTCCCGAACCACTGGTGGGCGAGTTCGTGGGCGATCATCCGCTGTGATTCCCAGTCCTGCCGCAGATGGTTGGGCCCCAGGATGGACAGTGTCTGCGCTTCCAGCGGGATTTCCAGGACGTCGTCGGTGACCACCACCGTGTACTCCGGGAACGGGTATGGCCCAAAGCAGTTCGTGAAGGTCCGCATCATGTCGGGCTGGCGGGCCAGGGCGGCCCGGGCGCCCGCCTGCAGCGACGCCGGCACGGCCACATACTGCGGAACGTGCCCTGAGGGCCGGTCGGCATTGAGCGTCAGGAGCCCGTAGCGGCCGATCTGGACCGTGGCCAGGTAGGTGGCCATGGGTTCGGCCTGCTCAAAGACCCAGGTCTCGCGGCTGGCCCTGCTGGTGCGGGAGAGCAGCACCCCGTTGCACACGGCCCGGTAGTTCGCGTCGGTGGTCACGGTGATGAGGTAACTCGCTTTGTCCCGCGGGTGGTCATTGCACGGAAACCAGGAGGCTGCCCCGTTGGGCTGCCCGGCGACCAGCACCCCATCGGAGAGCTCCTCCCAGCCCACTTCGCCCCACACGCCGCGGCGCGGCGCGGGGTACCCCTCATAGCGGATGTCCAGCGTGAAGGCCTCGGTGGCGAGCAGCGGGTTGTCGGGGTAGACAACGAGCTGCTCGGCCCGCTGCGTGAACCGGCGTACCCTGCGCCCGTTGAGCTGGATCTTCGTGGCCCGCAAGCCGGCCAGGTCCAGGACGATCGCCGACGTCGGGAGCTGCGTGATGGCGTGCAGGACGGCGTGCCCGGCAAGGCGGTTGCTGCTGACCCGGTAGTCCAGATCGAGTTCATACCGGGTGACGCGGTAGGCATTGGTCCCGTGGCCGGGCATATAGGGGTCCGGGGCGCCGGCCTCCGGGCTCGTGGCCCGGCTGATTTCGCGGCTGATTTCCCCGCTGATGTCCCCGCGGGCGGCGGCGCCGCTGCTGCTTGGTGCGCTGGTGCTCAATGGACGGACCTTCGGTTGTGGTGCTGGTTGACGTGCGCAGGCGCCGGGCCTAACGGGGCCCTGCGGGCGGTGCCGGCCCGTCCCAGGGGCTGACCGGATTGCCCATCCAGTACGTCCCGGCAGGGACGGTTTCGCCCCGCATGACGAGGGACGCCGGCCCCACCGTGCCGCCGCTGCCGATCCTGGCCTGCGGCAGGATGACGCCGTGCGGGCCCATGGTGGCTCCGTCATCGAGCGTAACAGTGTCGATGCTCATGACACGGTCATGGAACAGATGGGTCTGGACCACGCACCCGCGGTTGACGGTCGAATTCCTGCCGAGGGTGACGAGGTCCGCCTCCGGCAGCCAGTAGCTTTCGCACCAGGTCCCGGCACCGATTTTCGCGCCGAGTGCCCGCAGCCACCACACGAGAGCCGGTGTCCCCGTGGCGGCGCGCGCGAACCACGGGGCGCTGACCATCTCAATGAACGTGTCCACTACCTCGTTCCGCCAAATGAAGGAGCTCCACAGCGGGTGCTCGCCGGGGCGGATGCGGCCCACCAGCAGCCACTTGGCCACGACGGCGCTGCCCGCGGCCGTGGCCCCGGCGAGCAGGATCACCACCCCGCTCAGGAGAGCGGCGACTCCGTAGTTGAACAGGGCCGCCATCGCGTCGAACGCGAGCATGACACCGACGGCGATGACGACCGTCAGCATGACCGGGACGAACCGGCACAGCTCCCACAGGGCGCGCGCGACCTTCAGCTTCCGGGGCGGCTGGTAGGTCCGTGTGTCGTCCGAGGCGATGGCGGTGCGCCGCAGCCGCACCGGCGGGCTGCCGAGCCACGAGGTGCCGGACTTCGCCTTGGCCGGCGTCGCGGACAAGACCGCCACTAGGGAGTTCTTGGGCACGCTGCGCCCGGCCGCCGTCATGCCCGAGTTGCCCAGGAAAGACCGCTTGCCGATCTTGGCCGGGGCTATGTGCATCCAGCCGCCGTCGAGTTCGTAGGACGCCACCATCGTGTCGTCGGCCAGGAACGCGCCCTCGCCCACGGTGGTCATGCGCGGGATCAGCAGCACTGTCGAGGCCTCCACGTTGCGGCCGACCTTCGCACCGAGAAGCCGCAGCCAGACCGGCGTAAAGAGGCTGGCGTAGATCGGGAACAGCAGATCCCGGGCCAGATCCAGTACCCGCTCGGTCGCCCAGACCTGCCACCCGATCCGGCTCCGGACCCGGTAGTAGCCTTCAGCGAGGCCGACGCTGAGGAGCCTCGTCGTGGCCAGGATCAGCAGCAGGTTGGTCAGGAACCATGCCAGCGCCGCCAGCGGGATCGAGAGCGCTATGCCGGGCAGGGCCGCGGGCAGTGAGGAGCTGCCCTGGATGAACGCGAAGATCACCAAGCCCGCGACGGCGGCGGAGACGTAGGGGATGAGCGCCAGCATGGCGGAGGCGGCGGCGAAACCGGCGAACCACAACCGGCCCATCAGCCGGTGCTCGTCCGGGGAGTCCGGCCACGAGTGCCGGGCCTTGCCACGGCGCTCGGCCGGCGACCCGGCCACGAGCTGTCCCGCCTTGACTTTGCCGATCACAGCGGAACCCGGCTCCACCTGCGCCCCGGCACCCACCGTGGCTCCCGGCATCAGCGTGCTGCGGGCCCCCACGCTTGCGCCGGGGCCAATCCGGATGGCGCCGATGTGGACACGGTCGCCGTCGATCCACCAGCCGGACAGATCGACTTCGGGCTCGATATTGGACCCTGTGCCGAGGGTCAGCATCCCGGTGACGGGCGGCAGCGAGTGCAGCTGGACGTTCTCGCCGATCTTCGCCCCGAGCGCTTTCGCGTAGTAGGGCACCCAGGGCGCGCTGGCGAGGCTGATGGCGCCGGCCAGGTCCTGGATCTGTTCCGCGAGCCAGAGCCGGAGGTGCACCCGCCCGGACCGGGGATAGGTGCCAGGCACCACGTTGCGCAGCAGGATGCGGGCGGCGGCGACGGAGAGCAGCATCCGCCCGGCGGGACTGACGAAGACCAGCCAGGAAGCTCCCACCCACCACCATGAGATCGTTGGCGCGGCGCTGAATCCGGCGACGGCGGCCAGCAGGTTGTTGGCTGCCATCAGGTAGGTCAGCCAGCGCATGCCGACCAGGATGTGCAAGGGAACGCCCAGGAGCGTCTGGAAGGCCTGTGACTTCCGCGCGGTGGGCCGGACGGTGCGCTCCTGGGCGGCGACGGCACCACCCTCCGGCAGCGACTGCCGGGCCTCGTCCACCAGGGCGCCCACCCGGGGTGTCGCGTAGATATCGGCCACCGTGATGGTGGGATAGCGGACGCGGAGGGCGGACACGAGCTGCGCGGCGGCCAGCGAGCCGCCGCCGTAGGCGAAGAAGTCGGCATCGAGGCTGGTGACCGGGCTTCCCAGCACGGCGCTCCACTGCTCCACGATCCACTGCGCGTCCTCCGGCAGGTTCAGCGGGGCACCTTCGGCCTCCGCCGCTCCGGTTCCACTGAGCGGCCAGGGCAGGGCGTGGCGGTCCACTTTGCCGCTGGTCTTGGTCGGCAGCGAATCGACGAGCGTCAGCAGCGGAATGAGGGGCGCGGGCAGGCGTTCGCCCAGCAGTTCACGGGCGGCCGCGAGGTCGATGTCCCGGCCCGCGACGGCGGCAAGGTAGCCGACCAGGATCTGGTTGCCGGCCGCGGTGGTCTGCACGGCGGCGGCGGCGCCGGCGATATCCGGCAGGGACTGCAGGGCGGCGTCGATTTCGCCGAGCTCGATCCGGCGGCCGCCGAGCTTGACCTGCTCATCGGCGCGGCCCTGGAAAATGAGGCCTTCTGCTTCGTACCTGACGAGGTCGCCGGAGCGGTAGGCGCGCGGCCAGCCCAGGGACGGCATGGGGGCATATTTTTCCGCGTCCTTGACCGGGTCAAGGTACCGGGCCAGCCCGACGCCGCCGATGATCAGTTCGCCCACCGCGCCTTCGGCGACGGGCAGCGAATCGGCGTCGACGACGGCGAGGTCCCAGCCGTCCAGCGGCAGGCCGATCCGGATGGGGCCGGGCGCGCCGAGCTGCGCGGCGCACGCGACCACGGTAGCCTCGGTGGGCCCGTAGGTGTTCCATACTTCGCGTCCTTCGACGGCGAGCCGTTCGGCAAGGTCGGGCGGGCACGCCTCCCCGCCGAAGATCAGCAGCCGGACACTTTCCAGCGACTCCACGGGCCAGAGAGCGGCCAGTGTGGGGACAGTGGAGACCACGGTGATGCCGTGGCTGATGAGCCAGGGGCCGAGGTCCATCCCGGTCCGTACCAGCGCCCGGGGTGCCGGAACCAGGCAGGCGCCGTGGCGCCACGCGAGCCACATTTCCTCGCAGGAGGCATCGAAGGCAACGGACAGGCCGGCCAGCACCCGGTCCTGCGGGCCCACCGGATCGGCCTGCAGGAAGATGCGGGCCTCGGCGTCCACGAACGCGGCGGCCGAGCGGTGCTGGACCGCGACGCCCTTGGGGGTGCCGGTGGAGCCGGAGGTGAAAATGACCCACGCGTCGTCGTCGGGGCCCGGCGGCCTCGCGGCGGGGAACGGGCGGGGGCGGTTGCTGTCCGTGACAATCTTCCCGCCGGCGCGGAGGATGCCGGCCACCCTCGCCTCCCCGAAGACCAGTTTGGCCCGTTCGTCGGGATCGTCGGCGTCTACGGGGACATAGGCCGCACCGACCAGCAGCACCGCCAGGATCGAGACGTAGAGTTCGTTGGTGCCCGACGGGATCCGGACGCCGATCTTGTCGCCGGCACCCAGCCCGGCGAGGTGCAGTTTCCGGGCGGTGGCCCGGACCTCGTCCATGAGCTGGGCGTAACTGAGCGAACGGTGGCCGTCGTCGAGCGCCGAAGCGTCCGGGTACCGGGCGGCAGTATCCCGGACGATGTCTATCAGCGTGCGCTCCGGCGGGGCGGAGAGGGCGCCCGGCAGCTGGGGCTCGTGGACGGTGGGACGGGGAGCGGGAAGACTCTGCACCGCACCGGCGTCGGGGGCTTCACTGGGGGTCAGTCGTTGCTCGGTCACTGGCGCATTGTCCCTGCAGGAGATGAACGGATGGTGTTGCCGTACGGCTTGGGGGACCGTGCAGCTTAGGGGACGAGGATGACTTTGCCGGTGGTGCGGCGCTGTTCAAGGTCCTCGTGGGCACGGGCTGCCTCGCCGAGAGGATAGCGTGCGCCGATCCTGACCTTGAGGCTGCCGTCGGCAGCGGCGGCAAAGACTTCGTCGGAGCGCCAGCGGCGTTCCCGGGCGTCGCGCAGGTAATGGCCCATAGTGGGCCGCGTGAGGTACAGCGAGCCGCCGGCGTTGAGCCGCTGCGGGTCGAACGGCGGGACCGGGCCGGACGCTGCGCCGAAGAGCACCAGCATGCCCCGGATGCGCAGGGACGCCAGGGAGGCGTCGAAAGTGTCTTTCCCGACGCCGTCGTACACCACATCCGCGCCCGTGCCGTTGGTCAGATCCCGGACCCGGTCGGCCAAACCGTCGTAGCGCAGCACGTGGTCGGCGCCGGCTTCGCGGGCCAGCTGCTCTTTCGCGTCAGTCGAAACGGTGGTGATGACGTTGGCGCCCCTGGCCTTGAGCAACTGGATCATCAGGAGCCCCACACCGCCGGCGCCGGCGTGAAGCAGCACGGTGTGGCCGGACTCGACCTTGAAGGTGGAGTTGATCAGGTAGTGGGCCGTCACGCCCTGCAACGGCAGCGCCGCGGCGGTGAAATCATCCAGACCGTCGGGAACCGGGAGGGCCTTGTCCTCATCGACAAGTGCGTAGCCGGCGTAGCAGTCAGCGCCCTCGGCCGTGGCCACCCGGTCACCGGGAGCAAACCCGGTGACGGCGTCGCCGACCTCCTCCACGGTGCCCGCGGCCTCGGAGCCGGGCGTGAAGGGGTAGCTGACCTTGTAGACGCCGCTGCGCTTGTAGGTGTCAATGAAGTTCACGCCCGCGGCCGCGACCTTGACCAGCAGCTGGCCAGGCCCGGGAACGGGCCGGGCTGTCTTGTCGAGTTCGAGGACCTCGGGGCCGCCGGCCTGGCGGGCGACGATTGCGTGCATCATGTGGCTCCTTTTCCGGGCGGGGAATTCTGTCCCGGTCCCTGGGTCCATCCTAGGGACACCGGGGGTAACCATGAAGGGGCCTTCCGTAACCAGCCGTCACGTGATGTTTGGGCCGACGTTGCCAGGAGGTGGCAGGTCCTGCGCGGCCGCCGGCGGTCCGTCCTTTAGTAGCGGCGGGTTACCGTTGCCATCGGGCATTCGAAGTGGCGGCCGGCGGCGAGTCCGACGTCGTTGAGGTAGCGGACAATGATGGCGTACGACTGCATCAGCGTGGTTTCCGTGTACGGGACCTGGTGCCTGGCGCAGTACTCGCGGACGATCTTGGCGGCCTGGTGCAGCTGCGGGCGGGCCATGTCCGGGAAGAGGTGGTGTTCGGCCTGGCGGTTGAGGCCGCCGAGCAGGATGTCCATGAAGCGGCCGCCCGAGATGTTCCGGGACGTCAGGACCTGGCGGCTGAAGAAGTCCACCCGGCTGTCGGCCGGCAGCACCGGCATGCCCTTGTGGTTCGGCGCGAAGGACGCGCCCATGTAGAAGCCGAACACGGCCAGTTGGACGCCGATGAAGGCGAACGCCATGCCCAGCGGCAGGAAGGTGAACGCGAGGACCGGCAGGAGGCTGAGCCGGACCGCGAGGATCGGGATTTCGACCCAGCGGTGCGTGACCTTGGCCCGGCGGACGATGAATTTCACGGAATCGATCTGCAGTCCCAGGCCCACCAGGAACAGGAGCGGGAAGAAGAACCAGCCCTGCTTGCGGGTCAGGAACGCGAGGCGTCCCTGGCGGTCGGCTACGGCTTCGGGGTGGAAGGCGATGGGGCCGGGCGCGATGTCCGGGTCCTTGGAGATGACGTTCGGGTGGTTGTGGTGCGCGCCGTGCTTCTGCTCCCACCAGGAGTAGCTGATCCCGGCCACGGAGGTGGCGAGCAGGCGTGCTGCCCAGTCGTTGGCACGGCGGGACGCGAAGATCTGCCGGTGCCCGGCCTCGTGGGCCAGGAAACTCAACTGCGTGCAGATGATGCCCAGGGCGGCGGCGATCAGGAGCTGGAACCAGCTGTCACCGATCAGCGCGAACCCGAACCAGGTGGCGGCCATCAGGAGCACCAGGCTGGCGAACACCGTGATGTAGAATCCGACGCGCCGTTCGAGGAGGCCGGCCGTCTTCACACTCTTGAGGAGTTCCGAGTAGCTCAGGACGACGGCGTTGGGCTGCCGGACCCGCGATGGCGGCCGCGCCGGCGTTTCGGCGGGAAGGGTGGAAGTGGCGGTCATAGGGCGCTTGCCTCGTCACGGTTACGGGCAACGCTGCAGCTGACATTCGCAGCTGCACGGTCTGGATCACCCTTTACCAAGCATACGCCCCGGGTTTCCGCGGCGGGCCGTTCGGGAGCTTTGGACACACGCCCATCGATGCATAAATATCGGCATCTATGCATACTCTTGCTGTATAGTCGTGCTTATGACTATTTCTGTTGCCGTTTCCGGGGCTAGCGGCTATGCCGGCGGCGAGGTCCTGCGGCTCCTCGCCGGTCATCCCGACGTCACCATCGGCGCCATCACGGCCCACAGCAACGCCGGTTCCAGACTAGGGGAATTGCAGCCGCATCTCCATGGCCTCACGGACCGGATTCTCGAAGACACCACCGTGGATAACCTGGCCGGGCACGACGTCGTTTTCCTGGCGCTTCCGCACGGGGCATCCGCGGAGATCGCGGCGCAGCTGCCCGCCGGGACCCTGGTCATCGACGCCGGCGCGGACCACCGCCTCGAGGACCCGGCGGCCTGGGAGAAGTTCTACGGGTCGGCCCACGCCGGAACCTGGCCCTACGGCCTCCCGGAACTGCCCGGCCAGCGCGATGCCCTCCGCGACGCCACCCGGATCGCCGTCCCCGGCTGCTACCCGACCTCGGCCCTGCTGGCCCTCACTCCCGGCTTCAGCAACCAGTTGCTGGAGGGCGACGACGTCGTGATCGTCTCCGCCTCCGGCACCTCAGGGGCCGGCAAAGCTGCCAAGGTCAACCTGATCGGCGCCGAAGTCATGGGCTCCATGAGCCCCTACGGGGTCGGCGGGGGACACCGGCACACCCCCGAGATCGAACAGGGACTCTCGAAAGCGCTGGGGGCCCCGGTCACCGTCTCCTTCACGCCCACGCTGGCGCCGATGAGCCGCGGCATCCTCACCACGGCGACCGCCAGGGTGCGGCAGCAGCCAGGCCGCAGAGTCACTGCCGCAGACCTGCGTGCCGCCTGGGCCGAAGCCTACGACGACGAACCGTTCGTGCACCTGCTCCCCGAGGGGCAGTGGCCCTCCACGAAATCGGTCCAGGGATCTAACCACACGGTCATGCAGCTCGCCTTCGATGAGCACACCGGCCGCGTGATCGTGTGCTGCGCCATCGACAACCTCACCAAGGGGACCGCCGGCGGGGCCGTGCAGTCCATGAACCTAGCCCTCGGCCTGGCGGAAACCGCCGGCCTCAACCTCCAGGGAGTCGCACCGTGAGCATCACCGCACCGCAGGGATTCCGCGCCGCCGGCGTGACGGCCGGGCTCAAGGCTTCCGGCAAGCCGGATGTGGCCCTCGTGGTCAACGACGGCCCGTCCAAGGCCGCCGCGGCGGTCTTCACGTCCAACCGCGTCGCCGCGGCCCCCGTCCACTGGTCCCGCGAAGTGGTCAAGGACGGCCGCGTGGATGCCGTGATCCTCAACTCCGGCGGCGCCAACGCCTGCACCGGGCCCCAGGGGTTCCAGAACACGCACACCACCGCGGAGAAGACCGCCGAGGCCCTCGGCGTCTCTGCCACCGACGTCGTGGTCTGCTCCACCGGACTGATTGGCGAGCAGCTCCCCATGGAGAAAATCCTGGCCGGGATCGGTTCCGCCACCGCAGCCCTGGCCGCGGACGGCGGCCCCGCGGCGGCCACCGCGATCATGACCACGGATTCGGTGTCCAAGCAGTCCGTCTTCACCGGCACGGCCGCGGACGGCACGCAGTTCACCATCGGCGGCATGGCCAAGGGCGCCGGCATGCTGGCCCCGGGCCTGGCCACCATGCTGGTGGTCCTCACCACGGACGCCGACGTCCCGCCGGACGTGCTCGACGCCGAACTCCGCAACGCCACGCGGCTCACCTTCGACCGGGCGGACTCGGACGGCTGCATGTCCACCAACGACACCGTGGTGCTGCTCGCCTCCGGCGCCTCCGGTGCCGCGCCGTCCGCCGCCGACTTCGGCGCCGGCCTGACCCAGGTCTGCGCCGAGCTGGCCCGGAAACTGATCGGCGACGCCGAGGGCGCCAGCCACGACATCGCGATCCGGACGTTCAACGCCGCGAGCGAGCGGGACGCCGAAATCGTCAGCCGCGCCGTCGCCCGCTCCAACCTGTTCAAGACCGCGATCTTCGGCAAGGACCCCAACTGGGGCCGCGTGCTGTCCGCCGTCGGCACCACCGACGCGGCCTTCGAACCGGACCGGCTGAACGTGTCCATGAACGGTGTGCAGATCTGCCGCAACGGCAGCATAGGCGATGACCGGAACCTCGTGGACCTCGAACCGCGCGAGGTCCTGGTCGAAATCGACCTGCAGGCCGGTACGGCCGAGGCCACGATCCTCACCAACGACCTCACCCACGACTACGTCCACGAAAACAGCGCCTACTCCAGCTGACCTCCCCGGAGGGATGAACAGCAGGGATGAACAGTAGGGATGAACAGTAGGGATGAACAGCAGGGATGAACAGAGGACGAACAGCATGAACACCCAGACACGCGAGACCACCTCCCAGTCCGACGCCCGGGACAAAGCCGCCACGCTGATCGAGGCGCTGCCCTGGATCCAGCGCTTTGCCGGCAGCACCATGGTGATCAAGTACGGCGGCAATGCCATGGTCAACGACGAGCTCCGCCGCGCCTTCGCCGAGGACGTCGTGTTCCTGCACCACGTCGGCATCCACCCCGTGGTGGTGCATGGCGGCGGCCCGCAGATCAACGCCATGCTCAGCCGGCTCGGGATCGAATCCGAATTCAAGGGCGGGCTGCGTGTCACCACGCCCGAGGCCATGGACGTGGTCCGGATGGTCCTCACCGGCCAGGTGGGACGCGAACTCGTGGGCCTAATCAACTCCCACGGCCCGTACGCCGTCGGGATGTCCGGCGAAGACGGCGGCCTGCTCCGCGCCGTCCGCACCGGCACCGTGGTGGACGGCGAAGAGGTGGACCTGGGCCTGGTGGGCGAGGTGGTCGGGGTGAACCCGGAAGGCATTGTGGACATCCTCGCGGCCGGCCGGATTCCTGTGATCTCCACCGTCGCCCCGGAAATCCACGACGACGGATCCACCACCGGTCAGGTACTTAATGTGAACGCGGACACGGCGGCGGCCGCGGTCGCGTCGGCCCTGGGCGCCTCCAAGCTGGTCATCCTGACCGATGTCGAAGGCCTCTACGCCAACTGGCCGGACAGGTCATCGCTCATTTCGTCGCTGACGGCGTCGGAGCTGCGCGAGATGCTGCCGCGCCTTGAGTCCGGCATGATCCCGAAGATGGCGGCGTGCCTGAAGGCCATTGACGACGGCGTCGAGCGCGCCCACATCGTGGACGGCCGCCTGCCGCACTCGATGCTCCTGGAAACCTTTACGACCGCCGGCATCGGCACCCAGGTCGTCCCCGACGAGGAAGTGAACGCATAGTGAGCAGCACTGAACTGAGCCATTCCGCTGAAGGCCGCAGCAGCGATGGGGGGCCGGGTGTGGTCGGGCACCGCGGAGCGGGCGGGGCCCCCATCGCTGCGGAGACCGCCGCAACCACAATCGTTTCCAGCCGCAGCGGAGCCGAGTGGCTGTCCCGCTACTCGTCCTCGCTGCTGGGCGTCTTCGGCACCCCGCAGCGGGTCCTGGTCCGCGGCGCCGGCTGCCTCGTGTGGGACGCCGACGGCAAGGAATACCTGGACCTGCTCGGCGGCATCGCGGTGAACGCCCTCGGCCACGCCCACCCGTTCGTGACCTCGGTGATCTCCAGCCAGCTGGCCACCCTGGGCCATGTCTCGAACTTCTTCACGAGCCCCACCCAGATCGCCCTGGCCGAGAAGCTGCTGGAACTGTCCAAGGCCCCGGCCGGCTCCAAGGTGTTCTTCGCCAACTCCGGCACCGAAGCCGTCGAGGCGGCCTTCAAGCTGGCGCGCCGTAACAGTGGCGCCAGCCAGTCCGCGGCCGCGGAGAATACTGTCGCGGGAAAAACAGCGAAGCCGCGCACCAAGATCATCGCGCTCGAAGGCGCCTTCCACGGGCGCACCATGGGCGCCCTCGCGCTGACCTCCAAGGAGGCCTACCGGGCGCCATTCGCGCCGCTGCCCGGCGGCGTCGTGCATGTCCCGTTCGGTGACATCGAGGCGCTCCGCGCCGCCATTGATGAGACCACCGCCGCCGTCTTCCTCGAACCGATCCAGGGCGAGGCCGGCGTCCGGCCGCTGCCTGCCGGCTACCTCAAGGCGGCCCGCGAGGCCACGAGCGCGGCCGGCGCCCTGCTGATCCTCGACGAGGTCCAGACCGGCATCGGCCGCACTGGCAAGTGGCTGGCCAGCGAGGACGCCGGGATCGTGCCCGACGCCGTGACCCTCGCCAAGGGCCTGGGCGGCGGCTTCCCGGTCGGCGCGCTCGTCACGTTCGGCCCGGAAACGTCTGCTCTGCTGACCGCCGGCCAGCACGGGACGACCTTCGGCGGCAACCCGGTGGCCACCGCCGCCGCCCTCGCCACCCTGCACGTCCTGGAAAACCAGGACATCCTGGCCCACGTCCGGAACCTGGGGGAGCATCTGCGCGCCCGCCTCGCCGGAATCGCCGGCGTGACCGAGGTCCGCGGCGAGGGGCTGCTGATCGGCTTCGACCTCGACGCCGACGTCGCCCCGGGCGTCGTGGCCGCCGGCCTCGACGCCGGGTTCATCGTCAACAGCCCGGGCCCGCGCACCATCCGGCTGGCGCCCCCGCTGATCCTGACCACCGAGCAGGCAGACCTTTTCCTGGCCGCCCTGCCCGCATTGCTCGAGACCGCCAAGACCAACGCTGCAAAGGACGCCAAGTGACCGCCGCCGTGACCGCCTCAGTGCCCACCCGCCACTTCCTCAAGGACACGGACCTCAGCCCGGCCGAGCAGACCGAGGTCCTCGAGCTCGCCGTCCGGATGAAGGCCGCGCCCTACAGCGTGCAGCCCTTCGCCGCAGACGGCAACGGCCGCCGGACGGTGGCCGTCATCTTCGACAAGACCTCCACCCGGACCAGGGTCTCCTTCGCCACCGGCATCGCGGACATGGGCGGCAACGCGCTCATCATCAACCCCGGCGAGGCGCAGATCGGGCACAAAGAATCGGTCGAGGACACTGCCAAGGTGCTCGAACGCATGGTCTCCACCATTGTGTGGCGCACCGGCGCGCATGCCGGGCTCGTCGCCATGGCCGAGAACTCCCGCGTTCCGGTCATCAACGCCCTGTGCGATGACTACCACCCATGCCAGCTCCTGGCCGATCTGCTGACCGTCAAGGAGCACAAGGGCTCGCTCCAGGGCCTGACCATGGCCTACCTGGGCGACTCGGCCAACAACATGGCCAACTCCTACCTGCTGGCCGGCGTGACGGCGGGCATGAACGTCCGCATCGCCGGACCGGAGGGCTACCTGCCGTCGCCGGAGATCATCGCCGCCGCCGAGGACCGTGCCGCGGAGACCGGCGGCTCGGTGCTGGTGACGGTGGACCCCGCCGAAGCGCTCCTGGGCGCCGACGTCGTCGCGACCGACACGTGGGTGTCCATGGGCCAGGAGGCGGAGAAGGAAGCGCGGATGAAGCTGTTCCGCGCCTATTCCGTGGATGCCGACGCGATGAAGCTCGCGGCGCCGGACGCCGTCGTGCTGCACTGCCTCCCGGCCTACCGGGGCTACGAGATCGCCGCGGACGTCATTGACGGCCCGCAGTCGGTGGTCTGGGACGAGGCCGAAAACCGGCTGCACGCGCAGAAGGCACTCATGGCCTGGCTCATGCACCGCTCCGGTCTGGCAGTGGTTGACGGTCTGGCGCCAGTCGGTGCGCTCGCGCCACTCGATGGGCCGGCACCGGTGGGCGGACCGGCCTGATGTCCGTCCAGCCAGCCTCTCCTGGGGCCAGCCCGGCCACCAAGACAGCCCGGCAGGCGCGGATCACGGCGATTCTCACGGGCGAATCTGTCCGTTCCCAGGCCGAGCTCGCGGCGCTGCTCGCGGACGACGGCGTCCAGGTCACCCAGGCCACGCTGTCACGAGACCTCGTGGAACTCGGCGCCGTCCGGGTCCGCGGCAAGGACGGCGTGCTGGTCTACGCCGTCCCGGGGGAGGGCGGCGAGCGGGCGGCCAAGAGCGGCGTCACGCAGGAAATCCTCGACGCCCGGCTGACCCGGTTGTGCGGGGAACTGCTCGTCACCGCCGAGGCCTCCGCCAACCTCGTGGTGCTTCGGACCCCGCCTGGTGCCGCGAACTTCCTGGCCCTCGCCATCGACCACTCCGTAATGCCCTCGATTCTGGGCACCATCGCTGGGGACGACACCGTCTTGCTTGTCACCCGGGACCCCCTGGGCGGCGCGGACATCGCCGCACGCTTCCTGCAGTTCGCCGAGGAAGCCGGCCAATAAGCAACACCATGAGCCCTTCACAGGACCGGGCACCCGGGTGTGTGACAGGCTTGCAACAGAGCTTTTCCCAGACTTAATGCATCACCAAACAACTAAGGAGCATTTCCGTGACTGAGCGTATTGTTCTGGCCTACTCCGGTGGCCTGGATACTTCCGTAGCCATCGGCTGGATCGGTGAAGCCACCGGCGCCGAGGTCATCGCCGTGGCGGTCGACGTCGGACAGGGCGGCGAATCGCTGGAGACCATCCGCCAGCGCGCGCTGGGCTGCGGCGCCGTCGAGGCCTACGTCGCCGACGCCAGCGACGAGTTCGCCAACGAGTACTGCGTGCCCACGCTGAAGGCCAACGCCCTCTACCAGGGCCACTACCCGCTGGTCTCCGCCATCTCCCGTCCGGTGATCGTCAAGCACCTGGTCAAGGCCGCCCGCGAATTCGGCGCCACCACCGTCGCCCACGGCTGCACCGGCAAGGGCAACGACCAGGTCCGCTTCGAAGTCGGCATCCAGACCCTCGGCCCGGACCTTAAGTGCATCGCCCCGGTCCGTGACCTCGCCCTGACCCGCGACAAGGCCATCGCCTTCGCCGAGGAAAAGGGACTGCCGATCGAGACCACCAAGAAGAACCCGTACTCGATCGACCAGAACGTCTGGGGCCGCGCCGTCGAAACCGGCTACCTCGAGGACATCTGGAACGCCCCCACCAAGGACATCTACGACTACACCGCCACCCCGGAATTCCCGCCGGCACCGGATGAGGTCACCATCTCCTTCGAAGCCGGCGTGCCGGTCGCGATCGACGGCGTCAAGGTCACCCCGCTGCAGGCCATCAAGGAACTCAACCGCCGCGCCGGTGCCCAGGGCGTGGGCCGGATCGACGTCGTCGAGGACCGCCTCGTGGGCATAAAGTCCCGCGAGATCTACGAGGCACCGGGCGCCATGGCGCTCATCACCGCGCACAAGCACCTCGAAGACATCACGATCGAGCGCGAGCAGGCCCGCTTCAAGGCGACCGTCGGCCAGCGCTGGGCCGAGCTGGTCTACGACGGCCAGTGGTTCTCGCCGCTCAAGCGCTCCCTCGACGCCTTCATCGAGGACACCCAGAAATACGTCTCCGGCGACATCCGCATGGTGCTGCACGGCGGCCAGGCGATCGTCAACGGACGCCGCTCCGAGACCTCGCTCTACGACTTCGACCTTGCCACGTACGACACCGGCGACACGTTCGACCAGTCGATGGCGCGCGGATTCATCGAGCTGTGGGGCATGTCCGCCAAGGTTGCCTCCGGCCGCGACATCCGCGTCGCAGGAGAGTAGCCCCTGTGGCTGAGCAAAAGTCTGAGGCTACAAATACGGGAGCGCTGTGGGGCGGCCGGTTCGCCGGCGGCCCAGCGGACGCCCTCGCCGCGCTGAGCAAGTCCACGCACTTCGACTGGCGGCTGGCCCGCTACGACATCGCCGGGTCCAAGGCGCACGCCCGCGTGCTGCACAAGGCCGGGCTGCTGGACGACGCCGAACTGGACGGCATGCTGGCCGCCCTGACGCAGCTGGATGAGGACGTCGCCTCCGGAGCCTACCTGCCGGCCGAGTCCGATGAGGACGTGCACGGTTCGCTCGAGCGTGGCCTGATCGAGCGCGCCGGTACCCAGCTTGGCGGCAAGCTCCGCGCTGGCCGGTCCCGCAACGACCAGGTGGCCACCCTGGGACGGATGTTCCTGCGCGACCACGCCCGGATCATCGCCCGCGGCGTGCTCGCCACGATTGACGCTCTCGTGGACCAGGCCAAGGCGCACAAGGGCGTGGCCATGCCCGGCCGCACCCACCTGCAGCACGCCCAGCCGGTACTGCTCAGCCACCACCTGCTGGCCCACGCATGGGCGCTGCTGCGCGATGTGCAGCGGCTGGCCGACTGGGATAAGCGCGCCGGGGTTTCGCCCTACGGCTCCGGTGCCCTGGCGGGCTCCTCGCTCGGCCTGGACCCCGAGGCCGTCGCCGCGGACCTGGGCTTCTTCTCGGCGACGCACAACTCGATCGACGGCACCGCCTCCCGCGACGTCTTCGCCGAGTTCGCCTGGATCACGGCCATGATCGGCGTGGACCTGTCCCGGGTCTCGGAGGAAGTGATCCTGTGGGCCACGAAGGAATTCTCCTTCGTCACCCTGCACGATTCCTACTCCACAGGCTCCTCGATCATGCCGCAGAAGAAGAACCCGGACGTGGCCGAACTCGCTCGCGGCAAGGCCGGCCGGTTGATCGGCAACCTGACCGGGCTGCTGGCCACCCTGAAGGGCCTGCCGCTCGCGTACAACCGCGACCTGCAGGAGGACAAGGAACCGGTCTTCGACGCCGCGGACACCCTGGAGGTCCTGCTCCCGGCAGTCTCCGGGATGATCGCGACGCTGAAGTTCAACACCGAACGGATGGAAGCGCTGGCTCCCCAGGGTTTCGCCCTGGCGACGGACATCGCCGAATGGCTGGTCCGCCAGGGTGTGCCGTTCCGCGAGGCACACGAGCTCTCCGGCGCCGCGGTCAAGCAGGCCGAAAGCCGCGGCGTCGAGCTCTGGGACCTCACGGACGAGGAATACGCCGCCATCTCGGAGCACCTGACGCCGGAGG
Organism: Arthrobacter sp. 01N444; assembly: GCF_056399305.1. Taxonomy (NCBI): domain Bacteria; kingdom Bacillati; phylum Actinomycetota; class Actinomycetes; order Micrococcales; family Micrococcaceae; genus Arthrobacter; species Arthrobacter sp. 01N444. The sequence goes on along the minus strand of NZ_JBFTRB010000018.1, from coordinate 10,880 downwards.
TCCGCACGGTCCTGTCCACCGAGGGTTCGCTCAACAGCCGGAACTCGCAGGGCGGCACCGCACCGGCCGCCGTCGAACGCCAGCTGCTGGCCCTCGAGGGTGAGCTCGCCGGTGCGCGCGAGTACGCGGGCTAGTCAGCACACGCGAGAGGGGCCACGCGGGCAGGGTTCCCTGGCCGAGCTTGCGAGGCTAGGGTGCCGGTGGGGAGTTCCGGCAGCGTCTCGGCCGACGCTCCTGCATTGCCTGCAGGAGCGTCGGCGGATTTCTTGCCAAAAGTGAGGGAGCGTTGTGCGTTTGCGGCCGAAAACTCCCCGCTAGCATTGCGACATGAGCGAATCGTTCCGCCAACTGCTGCGTGCCCTGCCCGACTTCCCGGAAGTGCTCCCGGACTTCGACCCTGCGGCGGCGCCCGCGGACCCCGCGGAGCTGTTCCGGCTGTGGCTGGACGAGGCCCTGGCGGCCGGGGTGCCCCAGCCCAATGCGTGCAGCCTGGCCACCGCCGATGAGCACGGCCGGCCGTCGTCGCGGATGCTGATCCTGAAGGACATCGACGCCGACGGCTGGCACTTCGCAACCTCCAGGGAGTCCCGCAAGGGCAAGGAACTCACGGCCAACCCGCATGCGGCGCTGAACTTCTTCTGGCAACAGCAGGGCCGCCAGGTCCGCGTGGCCGGGGACGTCGTGGAGCTGTCCGCGGAAGCCTCGGCCGCCGACTGGCGGGCCCGGCCCGGCGCCGACGGCAGCGAAAATGCAAACAATGAAAACACAGACTGGCAGCTCTACGCCCTCCGGCCGCGCGAAATCGAATTCTGGCAGGCCCGGCACGACCGCCGGCACATCCGGCACCGCTACGCGCCCCGCTGACCGGGCAACGCTCAGTTAATCCGACTTAATCGGGTGGCTCGGTTTAGGATGGGCGCCATGACCTCAATCACACCAGAGAACCTTCGGGCAGAACTGCACCGCGCCGCCGGAGTCGTGGCCGGAATCGCCGCGAAACTGACGGAACAGGACATCAAAGCGCCGTCGGAACTGCCCGGCTGGAGCCGCGGGCACGTGCTGGCCCACATCTGCGGGATCGCCAACGCAATGGGCCGGCAGCTCGAATATGCCGCCCGCGGTGAGGGCGTCGAACTCTATGACGGCGGCTTCGAGGGGCGCAACCGCGCCATCGAGATGGCGGCCGGCCACAGCCTCGGGCAGCACCGGGCCGACCTCGACGCGGCGTTGGACCGGGCCCTGCGCGCCTTCGACTCCCTCGACGCGGCCGGCTGGCGTGAGCCCATCACCTACCGCGGAGGAGTCGTGTTCGACGGCGGCCTGGCACTGTGGCGCGAACTCGTCATCCATGCCGCCGATCTCGGCACCGGCCACGGACCGGAAACCTGGAGCCGCCCGTTCTGCGGGCACCTTTTCGATTTCCTCTCCGCCCGGGTACCCGAGGGCCAGCGCTTCGTGCTGCAGCCACTTGGCCTGCCCGCGGTGGCCATCGGGAGCGGCGGAACCTCGACCGTGATCAACGGCATGCTCACGGACATCGCCGCGTGGCTCGCCGGCCGCAACCCCACCCTCGGCAGCCTGCGCGCCACCGCCGCGGCCGACGGCGTCGACCTTCCGAAGCTGCTGCCCTGGCCTGCCGGCGTTCCGGTCAACAACTAAGCCCGCCCGGGTCCGGCAGGCCGTCCCTCGCACACGGTGCGCCCGTCAACAACTGAGCACGCCTGGGTCCGGCAGGCTATGGAATAGGGCCTAGGCCCGTGCCGTCGCGAGGGCTGCTTCGCGCTCCCGGTCCAACAGGCTGCCCTTGACGGCCAGCCCCCAGCGGAAGCCGCCCAAGGTCCCGTCGGTGCGGATGACGCGGTGGCAGGGAACAAACAGTGCCGCCGCGTTGAAGGCACAGGCACTGGCCGCCGCCCGGACGGCCTTGGCGTTGCCGGACAGCTCCGCGTACTCCGTGTAGGTCACCGGGCGCCCCGGCGCGACCGTGCGCAGCACGTCCCAGGCATGACTGCGGAACGGACCGGACTTCTGCAGCACCGGCACCCCCATGGCCGGCTCCGGATCGCCGGCATAGAACGCCTCCACGGCTTCGGAGATCCCGCCGAGCCCGGTGACGGTCTCGAATTCGGCCGGAAGCAGGTCAGCGTGGATCTGGCCGGTCAGCTCGCCGGGAACGGCGGTCCAGCCCGACGACAAGACAGCCCCGTCCCGGGCAATGATGGTGAACGGACCGTCCGGGGTGGACATGGTCAACAGCTGGGCTTTCATGGTTTCGCTTCCTTCGGAGTCTGCTTGTGGTTCTGCGTTGGAGCCTGCCTCGGCGGCAGGGACGGCTTGCGCGCCGCGGCCTGGGCAGCCGCTGCTGCGCGCCACAGGTGCATGGTGGCGTAGGAGCGCCAGGGGCTGACCTCACGGAAATCCGGGGTAAGGGTGGCGCCGTCGGGGGTCTCGGCGAGTGAACGGATGCCGTTGCGGACCGCGGCGTCGTTGGCCAGGAACACATCCGGCGCGCCGATGACCCGCATCGCGACGTATCCCACGGTCCACGGCCCGACGCCGGCCAGGGGCAGGAGTTTGGCCTCCAGCCCCTGCACGTCATCGCCGTAGCCGAAGTCGAGGTCGCCCGAGGCCATCGCCGCCGCGGCGCCCCGGACAGCATCGATCCGCCGCTGCGGGCCTCGGAGCAGTTCGAAGCCGGTCCCGGCGATCTGCTCGGCCGTCGGGAAAAGCCGGTGGAGGCCGTCGTCGGGCACCAGGCTCGCGCTTCCGACCGCGGAAAGCTGGACCAGGGCGGTCCGCGCGGCGGCCACGGTGATCTGTTGGCCGATCATCGCCCGGATCAGCAGCTCCTGCGGATCAACGGCGCCGGGCATCCGCATGCCCGGCGTGCGCGCCACCGCGGCGGCCAGCCGGGAGTCGGCCTCGAGGGCGGCATCGATGGCGACCGGATCGGCGTCCAGGTCCAGCAGCCGGCGGACCCTGCTCAGCAGGGCGGCCAGATCCCGGAGGTCGACGGCGCCGATGGTCAGCACGAGCGGACGCCCGGGCGCGCCGGCGTCGTAATCCACGCGGAAGCGGGCATCGCCGTGCGTCAGCCGCAGGGTCCGGGCGTAGGAAGTGGAGGTACCTTCCTCGATCCCGGGGATGGCGCGGACTGCCAAAAAATCAAAGACGCCCGGGTCGAACGGTTCGCGGTACGGAAGGTTGAGTGTGAGCGCTGTGGTCGCCGCGGGGGAGCGGTGATGCCTGGCTGTGGCCCGGAGCGCGGAAGGCGTCATCGCAAAGACCTCGCCGATGGTCTCGTTGAACTGGCGCACGCTGCTGAATCCGGCGGCGAAGGCGATGTCCGAGACTTTCATGGCGGTGGAGACCAGCAGGGTGCGGGCGGTCTGGGCGCGGCTCGCCCGTGCCAGGGACAGTGGGCCGGCGCCGAGTTCGTGGCTGAGGATCCGATTGAGCTGGCGCGAGGAGTATCCGAGCCGGGCCGCGAGCCCCTCGACGCCGTCGCGGTTGATCACGCCGTCATTGATGAGCCGCATGGCCCGGCCGGCGATATCGGAGCGCACGTTCCAGGCCGGCGTACCCGGCACGGCCTCGGGCAGGCAGCGTTTGCACGCACGGTAGCCGGCGTCGTGCGCCGCGGCGGACGTTTCATAGAACGTGACATTGTCCGCCTTGGGCGTCCGCGCGGGGCACGAGGGCCGGCAATAGATGCCGGTGGTCCGGACAGCTGTGTAGAACTGCCCGTCGAATCGGGTGTCCCGGGCATCGATTGCCCGGTAGCGCTGCCAGAAGTCCATCACCCCATCCTGCCAGCTTCGCGGAGCAGCTGCTAGCGGAATTCGGACACTGCCGTCCTCTCCTTCGGCGGTGTTTGTTAAAGTCTGAGCATGACTTCCAGCCCGCTTCCTGCCCAGTCCGGCGCGGCCGAGATCGTCCGCGAGCTGCTCTCGGCCGATGCCCGGCACGTGGCGCCGCTGATCCTCGGCGCGGTGCTGACGCACGACGGGCCCGGCGGATCCGTCTCGGTTCGGATTACCGAAGTGGAGGCATACCTGGGCCCGCATGATTCGCACCACCCTGACCCCGGGTCCCACACCTTTCGCGGCCAAACGGCCCGCAACGCCCCGATGTTCGGTCCGGCCGGCCACCTCTACGTGTATTTCACGTACGGGATGCACCATTGCGCCAATATCGTGTGCGGGCCCGAGGGCGTGGCATCGGCGCTCCTGCTGCGGGCCGGCGAAGTGGTCGCGGGACATGAGCTGGCGAGGGCCAGACGGCCGACGTCGAAATCGGATGTCGACCTCGCGAGCGGGCCGGCCCGGCTGGCCACCGCGCTGGGACTGACGACGGCGGACAGCGGGCGGGATGCCCTCGCGCCGCCGTTCCGGCTGGAACCGGCCGCGTACCCGCCGGAGGGGGTCGCCGCGGGCATCAGCTCCGGTCCGCGCGTCGGCGTCTCCGGCGACGGCGGCAGCCACGAGTACCCCTGGCGGTTCTGGCTCAGCGGCGACCCGACCGTCTCCCGCTACAAGGCGGCAAAGCCGGCAAAGGCGCCAAGCGCCCGCGGCGCGTGAGGTAGCGGGCACTGTGTGCGCCCCGTTCCCGCGCCCTGATGCAGGCACGTGCGGTGGGGGATGATGGAGCAGTATGGGCGAGGGAAAGCGCGGAAAACCGGGCAGCGAGCTGGAGCGGCTCCAGATCTTCGCGGAGCTGGCCACCGAGTACTTCCGGATGGTGGAACTGTTCACCCCCGATGGCGGGCAGGTCGCGGCGGACTCCGTCGAAGCAGAGCGCCGGCACTGGATTGAGCTCTTCCGCGCGGCCCTGCTGCGCAAATTCATCGTTCCCGAAGAACACGTTTCGCTCAAACTCGTGGTGCGGGCGCTGCGCCTGTGCAACTACTCGGCGGACTCCCGGCTAGCCCAAGGCGCAGCGGAAGCGGCCGGGATGTTCACCAACGGCATGATCCGGGACCGCGAGGCGCTGATGGCCGAAATCGCCCTGGCCGACCATGACTTGTTCGAGGACGTCCTCTATGGACGGCTCCTTCACGGTGACGCCGACAGGTTCCGCCGGTCCGGATGGGCCGGGGACTACGCCCGGCTGAGCCGCGTGGCAGCCGGGCGGTTCGACGCCGAACGCGCGCTCCGAAAAGCGCTGGACATCGTCTCCTACGGGCTTGCCAACGAACTCCTTCGCCCGCCGGAACCGGACGCCGTGCCTCCAGATGCCGTGCCTCCAGATGCCGGGCCTCCCGTTCATCCGGACGCCTTGCCTCCGGCGGCAGGGGATTAGGGGTTCCAGGTTGCTGCGAAGCTGCCCAGCGAGTAGCCGGCGCCGACGGCGAAGGGGGCGAGCCGGCGCCGCAGGTCCTCGCGCACGTGCGGCCACTCCTGCGAGAGGATCGAGAAGACGGCGGTGTCCGCGCGTCCCCCGCCTGGCGCCGCGCGGTGGCCGCGGAGGACCCCCTCGAATTGTGCGCCGAGGCGTTCGATCGCCGTCGCGCTCCGGGTGTTGCGGGCGTCGCAGCGGAAAGCCACCCGGTCCACTTCCAGTACCTCATAGGCGTAGGCGAGGAGCATGTGCTTGCTCGCCGGATTGACGTGGCTGCCCCAGAACTGCCGCCCGTAGAATGTTCCGCCGATTTCCAGGCGTTGCTGGTCCGGAACGTAGTCGCGGAGGGACGTCGTGCCCAGCAGGGCCCCTGTGCGCCCGTCCGTCACGGCGAACGGGATGGTGGCGGGATCCTCCAGCCGTGACCGGAACAGCGCCGCCAGCTCGCGGGCAGTCCCCGGCATCGGCGCCGCCATGCCTGCCCACATGCCGGCGTCCACAAAATCGAAGAGGCCTGCCGCATGGTGCGGGGCCAGCGGAACCAGCCGAATCCCATGGCCGAAGAGGACGATTTCGTGTCTCATTCGAGCATTCAATCACCGGCGGGATGGACGGAAGTGGCGAATCCGGCACCGACAGCGTGAACGTTGGATGGCCGGCGGGTTGCCGCGGAGCTGGCGGGCCGGGAGGCCGGGGCCCGGGAGGCTTCCCGCTACCAGCCAGTAAGGTGGATGGGTGAATCAAAGCGACCCGAACCAGACGACGACTGCAATGCCGGTGGATGAGCTGATCAAGAGCCTGTGCGCCACCATCCCGGACTATCCCAAACCAGGGGTCAGCTTCAAGGACCTGACCCCGGTGTTCGCCGACGGCGCCGCCTTCGGGGCCGTCGTCGATGCCCTGGTGGGACCTTTCCAGGGCCAGTTCGACGCCGTCGCCGGAGTGGAGGCCCGCGGCTTCCTGCTCGCGGCGGCCGCCGCCTACGCCACCGGGACCGGGGTCATCACGGTCCGCAAGGCCGGCAAGCTTCCGCGCGAGGTGTTCTCCGAGGACTACGCCCTGGAGTACGGCACCGCCACCCTTGAGCTGCACACCACGGACCTGGCGCCGGGGAGCCGGGTGCTGATCCTCGACGACGTGCTCGCGACGGGCGGCACGCTCGGCGCCGCGGCGCGGCTGTTCGAGCGGTGCGGGATCCACGTGGCCGGCATCGGTGTGGTCATGGAACTCGACGATCTTGGCGGCCGCACGGCCCTGACCGGCCACAACGTCCGGTCCCTGTTGCGGATCTAGCGGGCCTGCCGGGCTGGACCATCCGGGACGTGTCGGTAGAATTCCCTGACGAAGACTGCCTAGGCATTGTTCGGCGACATGCAACAGCCGTGCCGCCGAAATGGCTGTAGAATGGTGGGTCTGTCTTTTTCGATAGGGGAACGTTCGATGCACGACGCTGATTTGGCCCATGAACGCGACTATGTGGCCGGACTTTACGCCCGGCTCGATGAGTTGCGGGCGGAGAAGCGCACCCAGCTGGCCCAGGTGCGCCGGGCCGGTGCCGTGGGCACCATGCAGAACGTTTCCGAACGTGATGCCTTCGCCGCCCTCTACGAGGACCGCCTCGCCCAGCTCGACGCCGTCGATGACCGGCTTGTGTTCGGCCGCCTGGACCTGGACTCCGGGGAGGCCCAGTACATCGGCCGCATCGGCTTGACCACCGAGGACCTGCAGCGGCTCATGGTGGACTGGCGTGCGCCCGAGGCCGGCCATTTCTACCAGGCCACGGCATTCGACCGGCAGGGCGTCCGCCGCCGCCGCCACCTGATCCTGCAGGGCCGCGAGGTCAAGGCAATCGAGGATGACGTGCTCGACGCCGGCATGCTCGCCGACAACGATTCGCTCCAGGGCGAGGGTGCCCTGCTGGCTGCCCTGAACTCCAAGCGGACGGGCCGGATGTCAGACATCGTCGGCACCATCCAGTCCGAGCAGGACCGGATCATCCGTTCCTCCATCTCCGGCGCCCTCGTGGTCCAGGGTGGCCCGGGCACGGGCAAGACCGCTGTCGCCCTGCACCGCGCCGCGTACCTGCTCTACACGCACCGGGACCGGCTCAAGAGCGCCGGCGTCCTGCTGGTGGGGCCGACGTCGTCCTTCATGAAGTACATCGAACGCGTGCTGCCCTCGCTCGGCGAGACCGGCGTCGTCATGGCGAGCCTGGGCCGGCTGATGCCCGGCATCACCGCCGTTGCCGAGCCGGACTCCGCCGTCGCCGCCATCAAGGGCCGGCTCGACATGGCCGAGGTGGTCGCCAACGCCGTGGCCAACCGGCAGCGCATTCCGGCCGGAAACCGGACCCTTGAGGTGGACGGCCGCAAACTGGTCCTCACACCCAGGCAGGTCCGCCGCGCCAAGGAGAGGGCGCGCGCCACGGGCAAACCGCACAACGAGGCCCGCGTCTCCTTCGTCAAGATCCTGCTCCGCGAATTGACCGAGCAGATGACGGAGCTGGTGGAGGCAGGCAACATCGGCAACAACGCCGACCGCTCCTACCTGGCGGAGGATGTCCGCTCGGCCCGGGATGTCCGGATCGCCCTGAACCTGTGCTGGATGCCGATGACCCCGGAGAAACTCGTGGGGGAGCTGCTCAGCAAGCCGGCCATCCTCGAGGCATGCACCCCGAACCTCAGCCCGGAAGAACGCGCGCTGCTGCTCCGCCCGGCCGATTCGCCCTGGACCGAGTCCGACGTTCCGCTGCTGGACGAGGCTGCCGAATTGCTCGGCGAGCTTGATGCCGCCGCCGGGCGCGGCCTGGCGCAGCAGGAACAAGACCGGGCCCGCGACCTGGCCAACGCCAAGCAGACCCTGGTCAACATGGAAACCGCCGGTGTGGACGTCCTTGTCACGGCCGAAGACCTGGTGGACCAGAACCAGGAGCGTGAGACGCGGCTGACCGCGGCAGAGCGTGCCACCACGGACCGTTCCTGGGCCTTCGGGCACATTGTCGTGGACGAAGCGCAGGAGCTGTCACCCATGCAGTGGCGGCTGCTGGTCCGCCGCTGCCCGCTGAAGTCCTTCACGATCGTGGGCGACATCGCGCAGACCAGTTCTGTTGCCGGCGCCAACTCCTGGCACAGCGCCCTGGGCCCCATGTTCGGCGACCGCTGGCAGCTCGAGGAGCTGACCGTCAACTACCGCACCCCGTCCCAGATCGCCGAGGCCGCAGCCCGCATGGCGACCGCGGCCGGACTGGTGGTTTCGGCGCCCAAGGCCGTGCGGGAAGGGCGCTGGTCCCCGGTCATCGACAAAGTCGGCCAGGGCCAGATCGTCAACAAGCTCGTCGAGGTGCTTCCGGAGGAACTGGACGCCATCGAGGGCGGCCTGCTGGCAGTCATCGCCGACGGCGGCCTTCTCCCCGAGGCCAGCGCGGCACTGCGGGCCGTGTACGGCCACCGGGTCGGGACGGGCGCCGGGAGTTACGCGCAGGACATCGTGGTGATCAGTCCCCGCGAGGCGAAGGGGCTGGAATTCGACGGCGTCGTGGTCCTGGAACCGACCGACATGCTCAACCACGAGCACGGCCGGGTGGGTGACCTGTACGTGGCCATGACCCGGCCCACCCAGCGCCTGCGGCTCATCGCCGCCGCCGGAGTCCCGGCAGGCATCGAGGAGTAGGCCCGGGCCGGCAGGCGTCACCTGCGCTGCGGCCCGGTTGATCCTGCTAACTTAGATTCCGTGTCCCAGCTAAATATTCTCGATGCCCAGCAGAACGATCCCAGCTTTGCCAATATCTGGCAGGAGCTGAAATGGCGCGGCCTTGTCCACGTCTCCACGGATGAGGCGGAGCTCGAAAAGCTCCTCGCCGGCGACCCCGTGACGTATTACTGCGGCTTCGATCCGACCGCGCCGAGCCTGCACCTGGGCAACCTGGTCCAGCTGCTGCTCATGCGCCGGATCCAGCTGGCCGGCCACAAGCCGCTCGGACTCGTGGGCGGCTCCACGGGCTTGATCGGTGATCCGCGTCCGACGGCGGAACGCACCCTGAACACCAAGGACACCGTGTCCGAGTGGGTGGGCTACCTTCAGGCCCAGGTCCGTCGGTTCCTGAGCTTCGAGGGCGACAACGCGGCCCGGATGGTCAACAACCTGGACTGGACGGCGCCCCTGAGCGCCATCGACTTCCTGCGCGAGATCGGCAAGCACTACCGTGTCGGCACCATGCTCCGCAAGGACGCCGTTGCCTCCCGCCTCAGTTCCGACGAAGGCATCAGCTACACGGAGTTCAGCTACCAGATCCTGCAGGGCATGGACTACCTTCAGTTGTTCCGCGACTACGGTTGCATGCTGCAGACCGGCGGCTCGGATCAGTGGGGCAACCTCACCAGTGGCACCGAGCTCATCCGCAAGGTTGAGGGCAAGCACGTCCACGCCCTGGGAACGCCGCTCATCACCAACTCTGACGGCACCAAGTTCGGCAAGAGCGAGGGCAACGCGATCTGGCTGGATCCAACCATGTGCAGCCCGTACGCGTTTTACCAGTTCTGGCTCAACACGGCGGACGCCGACGTCGCGGACCGACTCAAAGTGTTCACCTTCCTGAGCCGCGCCGAGATTGAGGAACTGGAGCTCGCGATCGCCGAACGGCCCTTCGCCCGCGAGGGCCAGCGAAAGCTGGCCTACGAGGTGACTTCGCTCGTCCATGGCGTGGACGCCACGGAGAAGGTCATTGCGGCTTCCGCCGCGGTGTTCGGCAACGGCGACCTCTCCGTACTGGACGAAGCGACACTGAAGGCGGCGACCTCCGAGCTGCCCTCCGCCACGGTTGACGCCGGCGCCCTGGGCATCATCGAGCTGCTGGTCGCCTCCGGTCTGTCTGAGAGCAAGTCCGCCGCCCGCCGCACTGTGGGGGAGGGCGGCGCCTACGTCAACAATGCGAAGGTATCTGACCCGGACGCCGTTATTGCGGCCAGCGAGTTGCTGCACGGGCGCTACCTGCTTCTGCGCCGGGGCAAGAAGAACCTGGCAACAGTGGAAGTCGCCGCGCCCTGACCAGCACGGGATCCTGACTGGTACCGGATCCTGACTGGTACCGAAAACGCACCTGCACGCTCCTTCCCGGCCGATTTGCACGGCCGGGGAGGAGCGTGTATTGTTTTCTGAGTTGCCGCCGTTGAGTGGTGACAAACCCCCACAAATGAGAAGCAATTCTTCATGCGCTAGGCGCACATAATGAAAATTGCTTCAATTCTGCTGGGCGGATTCGCTCCGCAAAGCGAAATTCCGATGAAAATCGCGAATTTGCAAAGTGGAAATGAATGAAATAAGCTGTAAACATCGCAGCGAAGAAAAGCGGAATAAAGAATTCATGGAAATGAATTGTTTCGGCAAGTATTCGAATGTGTCTGTTGTTTGAGAACTCAATAGTGTGCCAAGTTTGTTGATACCAATTTATTGTATTGAATTGGTTGAATTTGCCGGGCCCGCCACCCCGTGGTGTGGTCTGGTGTTATTTGGCTGGTTTCAAATTTTGTGCAGCGTGTGTATCC